>JAZSLE010000118.1:0-3073 GCA_045535215.1 Eubacteriales bacterium | reverse complement strand
TGAGGAAACAGGTCTTTCGGGTGCGGGAGTTACTGCTCACAAGTACCGTCCCGATTACTCTATCGTGCTTGAATGCACGGCAGTGGCGGACATTCCCAATGCTGCAGAGTGGAAGAAAGTCGTACGTCTCGGCGACGGCGGCGCAATTTCTCTCGTTGACAGGTCTACCGTATATCCGAAGGAGCTTATAGCTCTTGCACTTGATACGGCTAAGGAAAAGGGAATCAGAGCACAGGTAAAGAAATTTGTTTCGGGCGGAAACGATGCAGGACATATCCATAAGAGCGGAAGCGGTGTCAAGACTCTTGCGATATCTGCTCCGACAAGATATCTTCATTCTCCTGCCTGCGTAGCGCACTACGACGACTACGTAGCGATAAAGGATCTCGTTTTTGAACTTTTGAACGTTATTTGATAGTGGAAAGGAAATAGAATTATGTTTGATTTGTTAAAGAAGCTTTGTAAGGCAAGCGGAGTAGTAGGACGCGAGGCAGAGGTAAGAGGCGTTATCGCTTCCATAATGGAGCCTTACTGTGACGATATACGCACGGATAACCTCGGTAACCTTATCTGCTACAAGAAGGGTACCGGCGATGAGAGAGAGAAGATACTTCTCTGCGGACATATGGATGAGATAGGCTTTATCGCTACCTACATCGAGGATGACGGTGCGATAAGAATAGCAAGCATGGGCGGAATATCATATATGGCATCCGCTTACTCCAAGGTAGTGTTTGATAATGGCGTTGAGGGCGTTCTCGTTCCCGAGGGCGGCGCATCCGCCCCCTTTACGTTCGATAAGTTCTACATTGATATCGGCGCACGCGATAAAAAGAGTGCGGAGAAGAAGGTAGCTATAGGCGATATGGCAAGATGCGTTCCTTCGCTCTCAAGACTTACCGCCGGAAGAGTTTGCGGAAGACCTTTGGATGATAGAGTCGGATGTGCGGTAGTTATCGAGGTAGCAAAGGCAGTTGCAATGCAGCCCGTAAAGGACGATCTCTACTACGTATTCTCGGTTCAGGAGGAGGTAGGCTGCAGAGGTGCAAAAACTGCGGCATTCGCTATAGCTCCCGATAGATGTATAGTTTACGACGTTACCGGAACGGGCGATACTAAGGGGGCAAAGCCCATGAAGTGCGCAGTAGGTGACGGAGCGGCTATAAAGATAAAGGACAGCTCGGTAATATGCAGTGACGTAATGGTCGAAGAGCTTATAAACGTTGCAAAGGAAAGCAAGATCAAGCATCAGCTTGAGATACTCAACTACGGTGGAACCGATACAAGCAGTATACAGATGATGGGAACAGGTGCGGTCGCATCCGCTATATCCATTCCTTGCAGATATATCCACTCCTCTGTAGAGACTATAGATCTTGCAGACGTTAAGGCCTGTGTTGATCTTACCGTTGCATATCTTAAATTGCGCTGAGGAGAATAGAGAATGAATTTTTCTGAAGAACTGTTATCCTTAGCTAAAAATGCGGAAAAGGAACTTTCGGAGATCTTTGCGATAGTTGATTCAATATCGGAGAAGAACACACAGAGGGTGCTTCAGGCATTTGCGGATCACCGTGTTTCCGATTCGCTCTTCAAGTTTACAAGCGGGTACGGATACGACGACAGAGGAAGAGACACGCTTGATGAGATATGGGCAGACGTTTTCGGATGCGAGGATGCTATGGTGCGTCACAACATCGTAAACGGTACGTCTGCGATATCCACCGGACTTTTCGGATTGCTCCGTCCCGGTGACATAATGCTCTCGGTCACAGGAAAGCCGTACGATACTCTTGACGAGGTTATAGGTCTTTCGGGAACTCCCGGAAACGGATCTCTCAAGGATTTCGGAGTTGAGTACAGACAAATAGATCTTATAGACGGAAAAAAGCTTGATATCGACGCTATAAAGAGTGAGGTCGTTGCAGAAGGCGACAGATGTAAGGTCGTATTCATCCAAAGATCGAAGGGCTATATGAACAGAAGAACGCTTACTGTTGCCGAGATCGGTGAGGTGGTAAAGGCGGTCAAGTCTGTAAACAGCAACGCTTACGTTGTCGTTGATAACTGCTATGGTGAATTCGTCGAGGAGATTGAGCCGGGACATGTCGGTGTGGATCTTATGATGGGATCTCTCATAAAGAATCCCGGAGGTGGAATGGCAGAGACCGGAGGCTATATTGCAGGCTCTCGCAGAGCTGTTGAGCTTGCCTCGTACAGACTTACGAGCGTCGGAACCGGAAAAGAGGTCGGATGCTCTCTCAACACGACTGTAAATCATTACAAAGGACTTTTTTATGCACCTCACACGGTAGCGCAGGCAATAAAGACGGCGCATTTTGCTGCATACGTATTTGAAAAGCTCGGATACAAGGCCGAGCCCTCGTGGCGCGACGTCAGATCCGATATCATTCAAACCGTTATAACAGACAGCGCAGAGGGCTTGTGCGCATTCTGCAGAGGTATACAGAAGGGATCTCCCGTCGACGCGTTCGTTACTCCCGAGCCGTGGGAGATGCCGGGATATTCCGACAAGGTAATAATGGCCGCGGGAACCTTCGTTCAGGGCGCATCCATTGAATTGAGTGCGGACGGGCCGTTGCGTCCTCCGTATACTGCCTTCTTCCAGGGTGGTCTTACATATGAAAGCGGAAAATACGGAATTCTTTCCGCGGCTTCCGAGATGTTGAATTTGAAATAGGTGGATATTTGTTATGAAAAAAATTATTGCGGTTATATGTGTTTTTTTGATGGTATTCTCGCTTGCTTCCTGTCAGGAGAATGACGGAGCACCCGAGGGCATGAAGAAGATATCGGGTGACAACGTTGCGTACGATTTCTTCGTATACACACAGTGGCTTGTGGATGAAGAGGTGTCAAACTGCGCCTACTATTCCGCTACCGACAGATCAAACGTAAGCATGTCCTCGTATTATCCCGGACAGACCTACGAAACCGTTGCAGAGTTCTACGCTGCCTGCCTTGAGACCTACGAGAAGGATCTCAATAATTTCACTCTCATTAAAGAGGGTAAAACCAATATGGATATGTTCGATGCATACGCGATCGAATA
>JAZSLE010000108.1:0-8707 GCA_045535215.1 Eubacteriales bacterium | reverse complement strand
ATGGCTACGATCCGACTTGGATATATGGACTACGAGCTCAACGAATGGTGGACTCTCAACAAGGAGCAGAGAGACACGTATATAACCCGCGGAATAAACAATTCAATCGTAGTTAAATACAACGATTGCGAATACGTGCATCTTCTTGACAACAAGATAGATTTCAATAGAATGTTCGACGACTGTCTCGGTCGCAAGTGGCTCGTATTCCCCGACGCTGCGTTTGAGGAATTCGAGAGCTTTATGGAAGGACTTGACGACATAATAATAAAGCCCTTTGCGGAATGCTGCGGCCACGGAGTAGAAAAGATCTCCCGCAAGGACTATCCCTCGCTTCGTGAGATGTACGATGCGCTTGCAGACGGACGCGAGCTTCTCGCAGAGGAGTTTATCGTTCAGCACAGCGAGATGTCGCGTATGTATCCCTTGTCGGTAAACACGCTCCGTATAGTTACTCTTCTTGACGACGACGGAGAGCCGCATATTATCTACGCATTTATGCGCATAGGAAACGGCGGAAGAGTGGTAGACAATCTCAACGCGGGCGGCATTGCGGCACCGATAGACGTTGAAAAGGGCGTGCTTTCAAACGTTGCATTCGACAAGGACTTCAACTACTACGATACCCACCCGATGACAGGCACGGATATCGTCGGATTTGAGATACCTATGTGGAAAGAGTCGGTAGAGCTTTGTCTCTGCGCGGCTAAGAGGATCCCGCAGGTGAGATACGTAGGATGGGACGTTGCGGTATGCGAGGGCAAGGTCACCTTCGTTGAGGGCAACCACCACCCCGGTCACGACATCCTTCAGATGCCGAGACACACTCCGGACAAGATCGGTATACTTCCCACGATGAGAAAGTATATAAAAATATAAACAAAAAAAAGCAGAGAGCGCTTGCTCTCTGCTTTTTTGCGTAAAAACCGTCTCAGCCGCACTGCAAAGAAAACTGAATTTTTGAAAATCGCGCTTTGCAAGATCCTCAAGATCGATCTGTGCAAGAAAAACAAGCGGACGGTTTTCCACCACCTCGTCATAGTCTGCACCCTCATAGCAGGGCCAAATAAAGTCTCTCGGTAGATCCGGGTTGGTCTTATTATATAAACGTATATATCTCGTCGGTGTCGAAATACTTGAACGTAACGTCGGGAAGCATTTCGGAGAGTGCCTTTGCCATAAGCTCCATACCGTCTCTCTCGGTAGCAACGTGTCCGAGAACGATCATAGACTTATTCATACCGAGGGCTGCCGCGTCTCTTACGTATTCGCCGCACTGCCACTCGCATACCTCACCTACGATGGTGCAATCTACGGTATCGTCCTTTACCGTGTCAAACACGCCTGCGGGCGCGCCGAGGCGAAGAGCGACGGTTCTGCACTTCTTGTTAGGCTCACCGCAAAGTCTTACGTTACGAGAACGGAGCTTTTCCTTCAGGACGAGGGCAAGCTCTGTTGCGGTAAGCGGATCGTCGAGAATGAAAAGGCTTCCTCCCGCCTCTCTCTTTACGTGCTCTCCACTAAGGCCGAGTGCAGTAACAAGTCCCTGATGTATCATATCCGGGCAGTGGGCGTGCGGATGATCGTGATATCTGTAGAAGAGAGCTCCCGTCTTATCAACGAGCTCCTTTTTTCTATTGACTACAGGTGTATCCGTAAGCTTATCCATATGATCGTAGTACAACGGCTCGTGCTCGATAACCATATCGGCACCCCACTTGCATATATCCTCAAGCACCTTTACGCTCGGAAACATAGTGATAGCCACGCGTTTCACTTCTCTTTCGGGGTCTCCCGTCTTGACGGTGTCGCAGGTGTTTTCCTTTACTGTTATTCCTTCTGTGATAAGGCTTATCAATTCCTTTGCTTTCATTTTTTCTTCTCCTTTATTATGTATATCAGTATTCGTCTATAAGACTTTTTCTGTACTCGCCCGGTGTCATTCCGCATTTTTCCTTGAACACCTTGCCGAAATGCGACTGAGAGCAAAAGCCGGTCTCAAGTGCGACGTTGAGCATTGACGTATCACCCGCCATTATAAGACTTTTCGCCTTCTCTATGCGCTTTTGGGTAACGTATTCAAACGGAGTCATTCCTATCTCCTCGGCAAAGACCGTGTGAAGATAATTCGGCGTAACGTGTACCGCGTCCGCTATCGTTTTAAGTGAGCAGTCGGACGTGTAGTTTTCGTTGATGAATTCGTACGCGTGCCTTACGTTTCTGTTGACTGCACCGCCCACGCGGTTCTCCTTGCTCTTGCCGTATATCCGCATACATCTGTATATCAGCTCAAGGAAGAGTGAATTCATACGCACCGCCGTCATATCGCTCTCGTCTCTGCTTATGCAAAGCTCTCTTAGCTTACCGAAGAGCGCAAGCAGGTCGTCCGTCTTTTCCTTGTCCTCCACGTAAGTAACGGCAGGGAACGAACCTATAATGTCACCTATCCCATCCTGCTCGGATGAAGATATTCTGACAAAATTACATCTGACGGGAAAGTCGCTGTATCTCTCGTCGCCCGGCTTTGCGCAGAGCAACATACCGCGTTTAACGGGATACGACTCTCCGTTTATGTGGCTTTTTCCTCCGTCACAGTGAAAAAGCTCTATTTCATAGTTTTCAACCGTTCTCGGGAAGCTTCGCGGCTTATTCGGTCTGATAACGCTGCTATCGTAAACGCCGCAATATATATCTCGGTCTATTCTTAGCACAAAAGCCTCCAAATCGTAATATTATGACAAAAAAAGTGTAACATCTATATATACGGGGCGCTTTATGAGTGATATAATATAAACAGTATGTCACGACTATATTATAAACCTTTTTTCGGCGGTTGTCAATAGGTTTTAATTTAAAAGGAGATTGATTTATGGAAAGACTCATACTTGAAGGAAGAATGAAGCACCTCACGTCAAGCGAGATATCCTTCTCGCGTCTCGGTCTCGGATTTGAGAAGCTGGACAGAAACGTTTTCGATCCCGAAAAGGCTTATGACAAGGTAGGCAGAACGGGAGTGAAGATGGCAAGGATACAGTCCGGATGGATGAGGACCGAAAGGGAGGAGGGCGTTTACGATTTTGCGTGGCTTGACTCTATCGTTGACAACCTTATCGCAAGAGGTCTTGAGCCGTGGATCTGCCTTTGCTACGGAAACCCGATATACACACCGCTCGCAGAGGAGGTGTTCGGAGGAGTGGGCTGTCCGCCCGTAGGAAGCGAAAGAGAGATGCGCGCGTGGACGGACTACGTAAGAGCAACCGTCGAGCACTTTAAGGGCAGAGTCCGTCTTTACGAGATATGGAACGAGCCGGACTGCAATTACTCCTGGAAGCATTTCTTCGGTGAGGAAAGAGACCTTGCCGTAAACGCGCACGAATACGGTCTGTTTGCCATAAAAACGGCAAAGGCAATAAAGGAAGCGGACGAGAACGCTGGAGTCATCGGCTTCGGTCTTGCTCATCCGAAGGACCTCACGTTCGTAAACAACGTTCTCTCTACCGGACTCGGAAAATATATAGATTATATCTCGTTTCACTTCTATTCCCCGAAGGATATAGACAGAGACGTTACGATAAACAGATTGAAGACGCTTGTACACTCGTATAATCCCGAAATAAAGCTTATTCAGGGCGAGTCGGGTGCTCAGTCACGCAGTGACGGAAACGGCGCTATGCGAGGTTTTTCGTGGACTAAGGAGAAGCAGATGAAGTTTCTTTTGCGCACGAGCGTTACGGACATAGCACTCGGCGTTGAATTCTCCTCTTACTTCTCCACTATGGATATGGTAGAGGCGCTCCACGGTCTTGCAAAGGACAAGGCAACGTATATGGATTTCGGTTATTTCGGCATACTCAGTGCTTCCTTTGACGAAAACGGAAGAGCGACGGGAGAATACACCGAAAAGCCGTCGTATTACGCGCTCTCCACTCTCGCGACGCTTCTTCGCGAGGATGCGCAGGTATTCCCCATCCCGTACGGAGTAGAGGTAAACGCGTCGCGCAGAGTAAACGGATACGATTGCTCGGACGACACTCTCAAGATATACACCTTCAAGCTTTGCGACGGACGCACCGCAATGATCTATTGGAACGCGGTAGATCTTCTCACGTCCACGTATGAGGGAACGGTATCCTTCAACGTATACGGTCAGGATAACGACAATGTAAAGATAATAGATCTCACTAACGGAGATATCTACTCATTACCCGATGAAATGATAAGCGACATAGGAAACGGCGGAATAAAACTCAAGAGCATACCCGTTACCGACTGTCCTTTGGCCATAGTATTTGGCAAGGAGGAATAAGAAATGAAAATAACGTGGTTAGGTCAGGCAGGTCTTCTCATAGAGACTGAGCAGACAAAGGTCATCATCGATCCGTATCTTTCAAACAGCGTATTTAAGGTGAATCCCGCAAACTATAGAAGAAAGCCGATAGATGAACGCTTCTTAAGTGTACATCCCGACGTTCTCGTGTTTACCCACGATCATCTTGATCACTACGACCCCGAGACCGCTCCCGTTTATTTCGCGCAGAGCGGCACTATGACCGTACTTTGCCCGTCGTCCGTATGGCAGAAAGCAAGAGTACACGGAAACGGCCACAATTACGTGCAGTTTGACAGACATTCGGAATGGACTCACAACGATCTCAGATTCTGTGCGGTAAAGGCGGAACACAGCGATTCCTTTGCTATAGGAGTGATCGTAGAAGAAATAAGCACGAAAACAAAGCTCTACGTTACGGGCGACACGCTTTATAACAGCGGCATCTTCGCTGATATTCCCGACGACGTATATGCTATCTTCCTTCCGATAAACGGAGTCGGAAACAATATGAACGCTATCGACGCTATGCGCTTTGCAAAGCAGGTGAAGGCAAGAAAGACGGTTCCCTTGCATTTCGGTATGTTCGACGAACTTGATCCGTCGGCGTTCATATGCAACGGAAGAGTCATCCCGACAATATATGAGGAAATAGATATTTGGTAAGGAGAATCAATAAATGAAGGTCACAGACGTTAAGGTGTTCGCGGTGGATTGCTTCCGCACAAACTGGATGTTCGTCAAGGTCTACACCGACGAGGGCATCGACGGTGTCGGAGAGGCAACGCTCGAATACAAGGAAAAGGCACTTACGGGTGCGGTGGAGCACATAAAGGAACATCTCCTAGGCAACAATCCGCTTGATATTGAATGGCATTTCCACGATATGTACAGAGACGCGGATTGGAGGGCCGGGGCGGTCCTGATGTCCGCACTTTCCGCAGTTGAGTGTGCTCTTTGGGATATTCTCGGAAAGCAGCTCGGCGTACCGGTTTACCGTCTTCTCGGCGGCAAAGCAAACGAAAAGGTAAGAATATACGTAAACGGATGGTTCTCGGGAGCGAAAACACCCGAGCAGTTTGCGGAGAAGGCAAGGATAGCCGTTGAGCGCGGTGTCACTGCAATGAAGTGGGACCCGTTCGGAAAATCCTATCTTGAAATATCAAATAAGGATCTCGACACCGCTCTTCGTTGCGTTGCGGCGGTAAGAGAGGCGGTAGGCAACGAGGTCGACCTTCTTATAGAGGGTCACGGACGCTTCAACGTTCCTACCGGTATAAAGATAGCCCGCGAGCTTGAGCAGTTCAAGCCTATGCTCTTTGAGGAGCCGGTTCCGCCCGACAATCTTGAGGCGCTCAAGGCAGTAAGGGACAAGTCGCCCGTTGCAATATCCGCAGGTGAGCGTCTCTACACGGCGAAGGAATTCAAGCAGCTATTCGAGATGCGCGCGGCAGACTACATTCAGCCCGATGTAAGTCACGCGGGAGGAATAATGCAGCTCAAGAAGATTGCGGCTATGGCAGAGGCGTACTACATTCCGTTTGCTCCTCACAATCCCTCGGGTCCCGTTGCGAACGCGGCAACTCTTCAGGTCGCAGCATGCTGTCCCAACTTCTCTATCCTTGAAATAATGTACAGTGACGTTACCTGGCGCAAGGACGTAACGAACGAGTCGCTTGAATACAAGGACGGATACATAACCATCCCCGATAAGCCCGGACTCGGCATCGAGATAAACGAGGAGGAGTGCCTTAAGCACCCGTACTCGGTACACACTCTCAGGCACTATACGGGTGCGCTCACCGATATACGTCCTCCGCAGACAGAGTTCTATTTTTAAGAGGTGCATATGAAAAAGATAGCTTTAATTACCGGCGCATGCCTTAACACCGGCGTTGATATAGTAAAGAAATTCGCCTCCGAGGGTTGGAGCGTGGTCTTCACCGGAAGAAATATTGAAAGAGTCTCCGAGGCTGAGAAAAAATACCGCGCAGAGTTTCCGGACGTAAGCATAGACGGATATGCAATAGATTCTCTTATTGACGAGCGTACCGTAGATGAGGAGGCGGTATCCCGTATGTTCGACTTCATTGACGAGAAGGGGTACTTCGCCGAGACAGTCGTTCTCAACGCTGCAGACCAGGGACTCGGAATGAAGGTATTCGAGAATCCGCTGACCGATTTTATGCGCGTTCTCAACACAAACGTCGTATGGAACTTCTGCATAGCAGAGCACGCCGCGAAGAGAATGAAGGAAAACGGAGGAGGAAACCTTGTTTTCATCAACTCGAACACGGCGTACAGAGCGATACCCGACAGAGTCGCTTACGTTGCTTCAAAGGGCGGTCAGCTCGGTCTCGTTCGCGCGCTGACGCTTGATCTCGGAAAATACAACATCCGAGTAAACGCGGTGCTTCCCGGTATGATACGCACCGACCGTTGGGAGAAAAATCCCGAGTTCTACGCTACCGTTCCGTCGAGATACACTCCTATAGGAGACGTTGCAAACGGAAGCGATATTGCCGACGCGGTATACTACTTTGCCGCACACGCGAGAAATACAACGGGTGCAGAGCTCGTCGTAGACGGCGGAAACACCGTTCAGCTCTACCCTATCATTCCTTAAACAACATCAAAACGCCCGCTGCGGAGACCGCAACGGGCGTTTTTTCGGAATTCTCAAATAATCTATATTGTGAGCTTTCGCTCTTAACAAATGTTAGGATTATATTGCTTATCCCAAAAGGGACCTAAGTTAACTCCATCAACCGTTAGCTCACCGTTGCCATCGGATCCTTCCTGCCTCGGTGCTTTCACGGGCTACGGTCTCTTATTTTGCATAATCGACCGCTCTGCTCTCCCTTATCAGATTTATCTTGATCTGTCCGGGGAACCTCATTTCTTCTTTGATCTTTTGTGCCATTTCTCTGGCGATAACGACCATTCCGTCGTCGTTTACGACCTCCGGCTTGACCATTACGCGAACCTCTCTGCCCGCCTGTATCGCATACGCCTTATCGACGCCCTCAAAGCCCTCGGCGATCTCCTCAAGCTTCTGTAATCTCTTGATGTAATTTTCAAGATCCTCTCTGCGTGCGCCCGGTCTTGCTGCGCTTATTGCATCTGCCGCCTGTACAATTATCGCAACTATAGTCTTGGGCTCTACATCGTTATGATGCGCTTCGACTGCATGTATTACATCCTTATTTTCCTTGTACTTCTTGAGCGTATTTACGCCAAGCTCTACGTGAGTTCCCTCCATATCGTGAGGATATGCCTTTCCGATATCGTGGAGCAAGCCCGCTCTCTTAGCGATAACGCTGTCCACACCAAGCTCGTCTGCTATCATTCCGGAGAGCAATGCAACCTCTATGGAATGACGGAGCACATTCTGCCCGTAGCTTGTGCGGTATCTCAATCTTCCGAGCAACTTTATAAGCTCGGGGTGGAGTCCGTGAACTCCGGTCTCGAAGGTGGCTCTCTCGCCTGCCTGCTTTACCGAAAGCTCTACTTCCTTCTTTGCCTTTTCTACCATTTCCTCGATTCTCGTCGGATGGATACGTCCGTCTGCAACGAGCTTTTCGAGTGTGATCCTTGCGACCTCTCTTCTTACGGGATCGAATCCGGATATTGCTATAGCCTCCGGAGTGTCATCAACGACAAGATCTACTCCCGTCAACGTCTCAAGCTTCTGTATGTTTCTTCCCTCGCGTCCAATGATACGTCCCTTCATTTCCTCGTTCGGAAGTGCTACCGTTGTTACGGTCGCATCCGCAACGTGATCTGCGGCGCATCTCTGGATGGCAAGTGAAATTATATTCTTTGCCTTCTCATCTGCTGTCTCACGATATTCCTCTTCAAGGTCGTTGATCCTCTGTGCAAGCTCATGGCGGCACTCTGTCTCAACTCGCCTGATCAGCTCTTCCTTCGCTTGTTCCACCGAAAGTCCGGATATTTCCTCAAGCCTCTCAAGATGAGTCTTTATTATTTCCTCTATCTGTACGCGCTTCGCGTCTGCTTCCTTGATCTTCTTCTCGAGCGTCTCGTTCTTTTTCTCGTTCTGCTCGATCTTCTTTTCAAGGCTCTCTTCCTTCTGCGCTATCCTGCGTTCGGTTCTCGAGATCTCGGAACGGCGTTCCTTGAGCTCTCTTTCACCGTCGCTCTTTTGCTTGAGTATTTCTTCCTTGGCTTCTATCAGTGCGCTCTTTTTAAGCTGCTCGGCTTCTTTTCGCGCCTCTTCAAGGACCGTCTTTGCTCTGTTTTCCGCACTGTTAAGATTTCTCTTTGCTCTGCCTCTGTGTATGGCAATGCCAATCAATGCTCCGAAAACGGCTCCTACGGCAAGTCGGAGGCCAAGCGGTCTTAGAAGACAAGTGTTAA
>JAZSLE010000116.1:0-4422 GCA_045535215.1 Eubacteriales bacterium | reverse complement strand
TGAGGAAGTTTTTGCAATACTCATGGTCAAGCACCGTGTTGTAGTCACCTGTAGAGAAGGCGTATTCTACGTCGGGATGATTTGCCATTACCTCATTCATGATAACTGCGTGCTCCTCGGAGTGAGACTTTCTTTGACCGTCGTTGTCATCGGCGGAATAGAACATCCAGTGCGTGTTGAAGAACGCGAACTGCTTGCCTGTTTCCTTATCCCTGAAGATAGCCCAGTTAACGAGTCTTATCTGGTTAGGTCCGTTGTAGGAGAAATACTGAAGACCGCTGTCAATGAGGTCAAACTTGTCGTGCTTGTAGAGAATTGTGGAGAGGTTAACGAACTTTCCGTCGGGAGTAACTCTGTTTACGAATGTGTAGGTATCCTTCATTTCGGTGAGGATCTTTGTGCTCCACTGCTCGCTTACTTCCTGGATGCCGATTATATCCGGATCGTAGCCGTCTATGATAGCCTTGAACGCCTCATATCTCTGCGGAACGGGCATATAGTCGCCGCCCCATCCGGACCACTGAGCCATGATGTTATATGTCATAACTCTGAATTCGGTTCCTTCGGTCTTAGGCTGCTCAACAACGTCAAGCATGGTTTCTTCAAAATCCTTGATGTCTATTTTTTCTCCGACGGACTTTACCGTGAAGTAGTCCTTTATTATCTGATTTGTGGAGAGAGTGCCGGAGAGATATCCGCCGGTGACTATGTAGAAGTCGTCGCCTATGGTTTTGCCGTAGTAGCACATTTCTCCGGGGTATTCAATGTTTACCGAGGAGGGAAGATTTTTGAACTGTGTTCCGACGTACAGCTTTCTTGGAGTGGAGCATTTTGAAGCATCGGAGTCTTTGAGAACCTCAAGTATGCAACCTGTGCTTCCTGCGATAGCTTCCTTAATCTTCGTAGCAACATCATAGCTGTGATCTTTGGAGTTGTTTGCTGTTCCGTAGATTATAGTATAGTTGTTTATCGGGTTTCCGTTTATGCTTACCTCGATAAGCTTCTTTTCGGTGACGTACTCATATTCGGTTATATCAAGCAGAAGGTTTCCGCTCTCGTCCTTTTTCTTGAGCATAGTGTTGCAGATATAGTTGATAGCCCTCGTTATCTCTTTTGAGGAGTGTGCAGCTACAACTATCTTGTTGCCTACAATGGCTATTTTGTAGTCGCCGAACAAAACGGTGCTAAGCACCTGCTTGCTTTCGGGATAGTTAGTAGGTCCTACGAGAATTTCAAACGCGCTTGAATCAGGTGGTTGAAGCTCGTTTGAGTAGTCGGGCTTAAGCGTGGGCATTGTGCCTGTAACTGCCTGTATCTTTTCACGAAGCTTCTTTACGGAATCGTATACCGAATCCTCGGGATCGCTGGCATATCTGATAGCTGTATACAGAAGCTTGCCGTCCTTCATAAGGTTTGCAGATGCAGGAGCTTCGGGTACTTCCGTTTCAGCAGGCGTTGTCTCATCTCCGGTTGCACCCGGTGCATCGGTCGCGGGATTTGTGCAAGCGAAGAGCATCGGAAGTATCTGGAGTATAGCCAATATAAGAACGATTACCTTAATAGTTTTTTTCATTTTCTTAGTTCTTCCTTTTCTTTTTTATTTGTGGATAACACAACCACTACTTATTATATCACACGCCACCTGTTTTGTCAAGTAAATTTTTGGTGAAGTTAAAGCAAAAGATACTTTATACCCGACAAGGATCCTTCGTCATCCGGTACGGAGCTTGCTTTTATTCCGTTTACGTCACACAAATGCTGTATCGAAGTGCACGTTCTCTTGCCGACGCACCACAAATTCTCATTCGGTGCGACGTATACTACCTTGACGTAACCGTTGTCCTTTTTGACCTTTTCGCCGATTACCGCGTCGCAGATTACGTTGTGTTCGCTCTTTTTGTATGCATTGACGGATATGCTGACCTCTGTATCAAGTCCGATGCGTTCACCGTCGTATCTGAATGAGGTTCTGGCTGTTTTCGCAGAAATGGAGCTGTATATCATATCCGTGTCGCACTCGCATAATGATTCGTGCATTACATCGTATTTGAAGGGAATAAATGTCTCCTTGCAGTCGTATTCCCATACGTCCGTGCTGTCGTTTACCGTCAATATTTTGAATTTCACCCTTCCGTTTACGGACGCGCGTTTGCTTTCGTTATCGTATGAGAAATGCTCGCATAAGGCACTTGAGGTGCAGTATACCACTCGGCTTCCGCCATCTATTCCGACATCAAGCGCGGGAAGGGATGCGTTTACACTCAAGGATCCGCAAGATGATACGAGTGAGTTCAATACGGTGATGCTGCTTTTGGATACGGACAGCTCGCATTCGGGAGAGTATATGTCCTTACATATTATTTCGTTTTTTCTTTCATTCACTACTATCTCGCTGCAGCAATATATTGTCATAAGAAGAGACGTTCCCTCAAATTTCACATCCGATTCGGTACATACGACCCTTGCACACATGCATACGTCCTTTGGCGCGACGTCGCATTCGACCGTATGGGAAAATGGGATCTTTCTCCTCGTGAGCTTCGGTATCTCATCGTATTCCTCGTTGCAGTAAAGAAGGTCGGTCACTACCTCTCCGTGTACGGTGATCTCCCCCTTATCATTGGTGATGCCCGATACGCTCGGAGAAGCCTCACAGTAAAGGATTCGCAGATTTGAAGATTCGGTATCTGTAACTATCTCGTCGGATAATTCAAATGACGATGGACCGCACACCGAAAAGTGGGTAAATTCGCATTTTTCGCTGAGTCCCTCGCATTGAGAAGGAACAAAGCGCTCTGTCATGCATTCGCTCTTCTCGGCAGAGCCCTGCGACATAACGGATGCCTTGAGCTTTGTCTTTACCGATATCTTTTTCGGGGATATCTGTCTTGCGGTGCATCCGTCCGAGTATACCGATACCAGATGCGAAAGCTCTCCCGCGGATCTCGAGGGAATATCGGACGCAAATGAATATTCTCCTGTGAAGCTGCATCCGTAAAGCTTGTTGTCGGTCGCAAGATACAGTATGCGGTAGGCTACTGTACCGTCAAAACCGATCCTTTCTCCGTCGGTATATATTGACGGAAGCGAAACGGTCTCGTTGCATAACAGTATTTTTCGTATGTCCGGCTGGTAGTCGGACAGTACAAATTCATTTCCTATATCCTTGCTCTCCTCTTTCTCAAGGCGTGTTATATTAAGTTCATTATCGTAGGCCATGTATCGCCCTCCTTTTGATCGTGTTCGGGTAATTGTATGTATTTTGAAAAAGTATTATTACACAGTAGAGAAGCTCGGCGGCAAATTTGTAAAAAATTAATTTGAGGTTAATCTATAGGCAAAAAAAATGTGATACAATACTCAAAAATATATAACCTTACAGGAGGACCGCTATGAACGATATTATGAGATCCGAGCACCCTATGCCTCAATTTAAAAGAGAGGATTGGATCAACCTTAACGGTGCATGGGAGTTTTATGAGGACTACTCTATAAGCGCTGAGGAAAGAGGCGGAATGAAAAATTCCTTTGAATATCCGTTAACTATAAACGTTCCGTTTTGCAGAGAGAGTGTTTTGTCCGGGCTTGGGCATACCGATTTTTGCGACAGCGTTTGGTACAGAAAAAAGATATCGCTTCCGGAAAGCTTCAAGGGAAAGCGCGTGTTTCTTCACATCGGCGCTTGCGATTACAAAACGACTGTATACGTCAATGAAAAAAAGGTGCGTGATCATATAGGTGGATACGTTCCGGTAGATGCTGACATCACCGACTACCTGACCGATGGAGAGAATGTGATAGTCATTCATGCGCTTGACGATGTCAGAAGCAGAAGACAGCCTGCGGGAAAGCAGAGCGCGGTCTTCTACTCAAGGGGATGCTCGTACACGAGAACTACGGGTATCTGGCAAACGGTATGGATTGAGGCAGTTCCTTCCGAATACATAAAGAGCTTTAAGTTCTATCCTTCTATTGCTGAAAGCAAGCTTGCAGTTTCCGCTGAGGTTGTCGCAAAAGACGGAAGCACCCTTAATGCGGTCGCGTTTTATAACGGCGTTCCCGTAGGTGCGGCAAGTGCTACTGTATGCGGCAAGTTCTGCACGTTTGAAATAGGTCTTTCCGAACTTCATCTGTGGGATATCGGATGCGGCGAGCTTTACGATATAGAGCTTACTCTCGGAAAGGACACCGTAAAGAGCTATTTCGGAATGAGAAGCATCGGTATTGACAACGGTGTGCTCGTTCTCAACGGCAAAAAGGTATTCCAGCGCCTTATTCTCGATCAGGGCTTCTATCCCGACGGAATATATACTGCAAGAGACGTATCCGAGCTTGAGGCGGACGTTCTTCGCTCGATGTCGTGCGGATTTAACGGCGCAAGACTTCACCAAAAGATATTTGAGCAAGTCGGATCGTAGCCAT
>JAZSLE010000169.1:0-4399 GCA_045535215.1 Eubacteriales bacterium | reverse complement strand
ATTATATTATATCATACAAGGCGCGGGAATGCAAGAGGGTCGGTGCAGTTGGTATTGACTTTTTAGGGTCGGGGTGGTATAATATAGTTGAAAAGCGGCATCGGCGTCGCACAAAATAAGAATAAAGGGCAGAAAATATATATGAAAAGACTTATACCGATACTTTTGACGACTCTTTTTTTCACGGGATGCGCAAGCGGTCCGAGCGGCGCGGGCGCTAACAGTTACCGACAGATCGGAATGGAAGAGGCTGTTCTGATGATGGAGGATGAAAGCGGATACGTTATTCTCGACGTGCGCACTCCCGCGGAATTTAAGGCGGGACACATTCCGAACGCGATAAACGTAGCGAACGAGGACATTGGAAGCGACGAGATCCCCGAGCTTCCAAACAAGGATCAGCTCATCATGGTCTACTGCAGAAGCGGACGCAGAAGCAAGGAGGCGGCGCAGAAGCTGGTCGCGCTCGGCTACACGAACGTCGTTGAGTTCGGCGGAATAATAGACTGGACCGGGGAGACGGTTAAGTAAGAGGGTTAAACGCGAAAAAGCCGGATTCGCTTTATGAACGTTGATATGGCTTGATAATTATCGAGGCGGAGGGCAAGGCCGCCGGCATAGAGCGACGGCGGTTTGATCCGTACAAACCGATAGTGTTTATAACCTTCAGAGGCGGCGGTGAACATCCGTATCGCACCGACAGCGTCTTGTTTTGAACGTTGAAAAACGCGAAAATTTGCGGTATAATTATGCTGTAGTGCTACAGAAAAAGCGTGGTGGGTGCTTCCTATGGGGAAGGATGCCGCGTGAAAGTAAAAAAGAGAGCTATTTTGAAAGGACTTATTGACTATGGAAGTTTTTGTGAGCTGGACGGGTGCCGACAGAGACGTCAAGAACGTTTTGGTGGAAAAGCTGCACAAGGAAAACATAACCTGCTGGGATTCGGACGAGTACTGCACGTCAGACTATTCGCGCGAGTGCATCAAGGCTATAGAGAGCTGTGCGGTATTTATCGTCATTCTCAGCGACGCCTCTATGAACAAGGGCTACGTTTTAAACGAGGTCATCAAGGCGCGCAATCTTGAGAACGAGGGAAAGCTCAACATACTTATATACAAGGTGACCGACTCGCCGCTTACCGAGCAATTTGAGTTTCAGCTCAACCACATCTCCTTTGTTTCGGGAAACCTTATACAGAGAAGAGAGCAGCAGGGCGAGGGCAACATCGACCTTATCATAAAGCGCACAAAGACGCTCTTGAAGAGAAGGCTGGAGGGAGATCCCGAGAAGCCGTTTGCGGTGAACGTTCCTAAGGTTGAGGGACAGGAGCTGGCAAGGACGGGATACTTTGTTGACAACAGCCGATGTGAAGCACTCAACGCGATAGAGGAGGGCTTTTCGCGCTCTAACGTTATCGTTATAAACGAGCTTTTCGGCTTCGGAAAGCGCAGTACGATAAAAAAATACGTCGACGAGCACAGATTCAGCTACTCGAGTGTTACGATGCTTTCAAATCCGTACGGCTCGGTCAGGGACTTCTTCCTGCTCGGGCTCAGCTTCAGCAACGTAAACGCGAGGTTGTTTGACGACTATGAAGGTGACCGTCTTATAGACAAGAAGATAGAGCAGCTGGCAAAGCTTGACGAGCGCACTATGCTCATAATCCCCGACATAAAATTCGAGAGGCATCCCGACAGCTACATATGTGAGCGCCTGCAGACGTTGAAGTGCCGAATCGTGCTTATGACGCAGGAGTCTGCGGACAGCTACAACGATATTTTCCCTGTCATCCGTCTCGGCAGAATGTCGAACGAACATCTGCTTGAGCTGTTTTACCACCACTACACCTCGGTATACGAGGAGGAGAGGGCGGCGCTTGACCCGCATCTTGAGAAGTTCTTCGACGAGATGGGCGGTCACACAAAGACGATAGAGCTTACCGCGACAGTTCTTGCGCGCGAGATAGGCGCGCATCCCGAAGAGATACCCGGATATCTTTCGGCAAGCGGGAAAGACGGCGGAGACCTTAAGGACAGGATAATGGATCACATATCCTCTCTGTACAAAATAGATCAGCCGAGCGAGGAGGAGACGGTCGCTCTTATCGTTGCGTCGTTGATGGCGATACCGAGCATCTCCGAGCAGAAGATGAGAGATGCTCTCAAGGAGATCGGCATAACCGATTGGCAAGTACTCAAGGGTCTTGCGGATAAGAAATGGATAGATATAGACTTTAAAAACAGGTGCATTTCGATAGAGCCGATTATCGCGCAGATAATACTGAAGAACAACGCCGACAGATACGACGTTTTCTCGGCGTGCCTCGGTTATCTGTACGATTCTGAGCTTAAATCGATGAACGTGGTTGCATCCGAGTTGCCGCTTATCATAAACGTTATTAACCGACTTGAGCATATTCTGCGCAGTGTCGGATTTGACGAGATGGCGGACGTGCCGAGGTATATAAAGCAGTACTCCGCGTCATTTGACGACGACAGCAGCGCGCTCTTAAAGAATGCGGTCAATGTATTTGAGGAAAAGTATGCCGATATAATAAGCGAGATAGAGGGTACTTCGGGTGGTGACGAAGTCTCGTATGAGGAATCCGTCGAGGATGAAGAGACTTCCGCAGAT
Source organism: Eubacteriales bacterium (assembly GCA_045535215.1). GTDB lineage: Bacteria > Bacillota > Clostridia > Oscillospirales > CAG-272 > SIG640. Next base: position 1,765 of record JAZSLE010000169.1, on the reverse strand, counting down.
GATGAATTTGTTGAGGATGAGCTTACCTTTACCGATGAGGAATCGGGCGCAGACGAGCTTATAAGCGCGGAGGAGGCAGAGTATCTGCTTATGTACGTTGCCGTATTATGCACGTCGATGTTCACTCCGATAGCGAAGCTTTTCTCAAACAAGTACCACAACTGGATCGCTATGGCAAACGGACTTGACGTTGCGACGAACGCATATTACGATTCCGACAGCGCGCCTCTCTCGGCGCACGAAATGATGGGGCTTACGGATGAAGATATCAAGGCTATAATAGCCGCGATAAAGGAGCACGAGGAGGGAGACGGCACGAGCCTTGAGGACAGGGTCTACATGCAGGTAATCGTGCTTTACGAATGCTACACGAAGAAGGATTACGGCGGAATGCTCTACCACTTCAACTCGGTCTGCGACGAACTGCTTTCGGCAAGTGAGCTTGACGGGGACAGTGATGCGCTGAAGCTCTTCTTTACCTTCGTCGGAAGCATTTCAAGGATACAGATTGCTTACGCGCGAAACTACAACGTTGTGATAAGCATCTGCGAGAGGGCGCTTGCAATAGAGGCGGACGTTCCCGAAAGAGGTATCGTGCTCGGCTCTTACATTTACGCGCTGAGGGGAATAGGTGCGTACGACGACCTGCTTTACAACAGCTACGAGGAGCGTATAGCGACAATCGGCAAGGTATATTCTACTCACGCGGACAATCACGGGGATACACTCTCCGAGAAAAAGAAGATATACCTCGAATATGCGACTGACCTTGCCTACGGATGCCGCTTTGACCGCGCGGTCGAGTACTTCGAGGCGGCGCAGAGACTCTCAAAGGAGCTTTTGCCCGACTGCACGGTATATTCCGCAAAGGAAATAATGGATTCGTTTATTGCCGAAGGAATGCTTGACGAGGCGATAGAGTTGGTCAAGGGGTACTTTGACAGGGAGACGGTAGAGCTGTGCAACCGTGCCTGTTCGGATGATGCTCTCGGCACGCTTACCGAGATGCTTGACATTATAAGCTATTCCGAGATGAAGAACGACGCCGAAGGGGAGCACGATCCTTTAGAATACGCAGATTACTATCAGGGTTTTTCAAGAGAAAACAACAGTCTTTCCGAAAAAAAGTATTATCGCATCGCAGACAGAGCGCAGAGGTATGATTTTTCGGATATGTTCGATGAGGAGATCGCTGAGCACGCGCAGATCCTTATGAAGAAGGCAAGGACGACGAAGATGCACGAGCTTGCTCCCGAGGCGTTCGCGCTCGTTTCCGAGGCGGGAATGAGAGTGCTCGGCTACAAGCATCACTACGTTCAGTACGTTGGTGCCGCGGCTATGGCGGACGGAAAAATAGCGGAGATGCTCAACGGTGAGGGTAAGACCTACACCATTCCGCTCGTTGTCTTTCTCAGCTACCTCTACGGCAACAAGGTGATCGTTACCGACTCGTCACAGTACCTCAACGAGAGAAACTACCGCTGGATGAAGGGAATATACGATCTTCTCGGCGTTGACAGTATGCTTCTGTCGGGGGATTCCAATGCGTCGATCACAAACGAGAAGGGCGAGCAGTACAGCGTTATATACGCGTTCAAGAACGACATCATATTCTACTATCTCCGCAACGAGATAAAGTCGGTCGAAAGCATAAAGCCGATCCGCTTCGATCTTGCTGTTGCAGACGAGATAGACAGTATGCTCGTTGACTCGGCAACCACTCCCTACACTCTTACAAAAGAGGAACACGACCCGCGGAAGCGTG
>JAZSLE010000099.1:0-6287 GCA_045535215.1 Eubacteriales bacterium | reverse complement strand
AAACGCGTCCGCCCTTATATATGATTCGGTCAAGGGGCTTAACTGGGTCGGATTTTACACGGTAAGCGAAAACGGTCTCGTCCTCGGTCCGTTTCAGGGCAAGCCCGCGTGCATTGAAATAGCATACGGCAAGGGAGTTTGCGGGACCGCGCTTATGAAGGATGAGGTGATTGTCGTAGACGACGTTCATCTTTTCGAGGGGCATATTGCCTGCGACAGTGCGTCCGAATCCGAAATAGTTATCCCGATACACAGCAACGGGAAGGTGGTCGCCGTGCTTGACATTGACAGCCCTCACAAGCATCGCTTTTCAAAGGAAGACAAAGACGGACTCACCGAGGCGGCTCGGATAATTGAAGAGGAGCTTTGCGCCCTTTGGGCGTGATGCTACCGAACGCAAGCACGCGTCCGGCGGGAGTCGGAAAACATAATTCAAATTGAGGTAACGTCATATTATTTTACTACATCCGCCACGCAGACCGCATATATAAGTCGGACAGCCTCACACCTCTCTGGCAAAGGTAGGCAGAGGCGCTTTCAAGACGGCTTTCCGCGTATGGGTTTGATAAGATATTTGCGTCATCCTCTACAAGAGCGCAGATGACGGTGCAGCCCACGTGCGACGTGCTTAAGACGTAGTTCACCGGGCTTGGTTGGTGTAACGAGTACCACGCATTTATGGAGCTTTCTTGGAAGGAAGAGGACGGGAAGCGTTACGGTCATCGAGTTCAAGAACGACGACGATATCGTATATCCTACGGTCATCACCTTTTCAAACGACTCGCATCTTTACAGTGACGGACTTTCCACAAAGTTCCAAAACAGAATTCATATTTAACGGCACATAACCGATAAAAAGCATCGGTAAATACAAAACATAATTTTGAATCGAGGTAACGTCATGTTATTTTACTACATCCGCCACGCAGACCCCATATATAAGCCGGACAGCCTCACGCCTCTCGGGCAAAGACAGGCAGAGGCGCTTTCAAGAAGGCTTTCCACGTATGGGTTTGACAAGATATTCGCGTCATCCTCTACAAGAGCGCAGATGACGGCGCAGCCCACGTGCGACGTGCTTAAGATGTCGTTCGCCGAGCTTGATTGGTGTAATGAGCACTACGCATTTATGGAGCTTTCTCAGATGGAAGAGAACGGAAAGCGTACGTGGGCGTTCGCACATAAAGATACAAGGGAGAAATTTCACCGTCCCGAGGTGCGTGAGGCAGGCAGAGAGTGGTACGAGCACGAATACTTCAATGATACGAAGTTCAAGGAAGGTATTCTCCGCATACAAAACGAAAGCGACGCTCTTCTTGAGTCGCTCGGATACAAGCACGACCACGAAAGATACGGATATATTCCGATAGTTCCCAATGAGGAAAGAGTTGCTCTGTTCGCTCATCAGGGCTTCGGTCTTGCCTTCCTTTCCTGCATTCTTGATATTCCCTACCCCGTGCTCTCAACGAGATTTGACCTCGGACATTCAAGCGTTACGGTCATCGAATTCAAGAACGGCGGCGATATCGTATATCCTACGGTCATCACCCTTTCAAACGACTCGCATCTTTACCGTGACGGACTTCCCACAAAGTTCCAGAACAGAATACATATTTAACGGTACGAATACCGATAAAGGCTGAGGACTTCTTATGAAAAGAACTCTTACAGACATATCCGGCATCGCGCTCCCTTCCGAGATATCCTGTCTCACTGATGGCGCGAGGATATATGACAGCAGCTGCTCTGCGGTGGCACGCGTGTTCTTCATTGAACGCGACGGCGGCTACTATCTGAAGCTGTCGCCCGTAGGCACTCTCAAAAAAGAGGCTCTGCTTACCGATTATTTTCACCAAAAGAAGCTATCCGCAGAGGTGCTTCACTATTCCTCGGGTGAGCAGGACGTGCTTCTTACCACTGCCGTTAAGGGCGAGGATTGCACTCACTCCGAGAATCTCGCGTCCCCGAACAAGCTTTGTGACAAGCTCGGTACGGTTCTTCGTGCGCTCCACGAGGAGAGCACCTATGGCTGTCCGATAACCGACAGAATGACGGTCTACAAGCTGGACGCGGTAAAAGGAAGAAACCGCGACGCAAGCGAAGAATCGTTACGCTCGTACGGAGGTATATTTCCGACCGTAGACGATGCATGGAATTATGCGCAGACAAACGCGCACCGTCTTAAAAACGAGGTATTGATACACGGTGATTTTTGTCTTCCGAACGTTATTCTGAACAAGGGACGCTTCAGCGGATTTATAGATCTCGGAGCGGCAGGCGTCGGCGACAGACACGTGGATCTTTATTGGGGCATATGGTCTCTTAATTTCAATCTGAAGACAGACAAGTACACCAACCGCTTCCTTGACGCCTACGGAAGAGATGCATTTGACAAGGATATGATCTCGGTCGTATCCGCATTTGAGGTCTTCAGATAATTACAAACGAAAAAGCAAATCAGCCGTACGTTTACGTGCGGTTGTTTTTTCGTTTTGCTATTGACTTAGGCGATCTTTTGTGATATAATGATAGAAGTGCAAATTCTAAACAAATACGGAGTGAAGAATATGAAAAAAGAATTGATCAGAATCGTTTCGCTTCTGTTGGTGATGCTTATGTCGATTACTCTGCTTGTAGCGTGCAAGTCCGAGGGTGGCAACGAGGGCGATACCACGACCGAGGGCACTACACCTATTCCCGAAGTTGACGACCTGAAGCTCATAGACGGCGGCGTATTCCAGTATACCATAGTATACAAGAAGTACCCCGACGAATTGACAAAGAGTGCGGTAGCGGACATCGCGAAGGCGTTCAAGGATGCCTGCGGCATCACAGTCTCATCTATGACGGCAGACAAGTTTGAAGGAAACGGCAAGCGCATTCTCGTGGGACGTATGGACGACCCCAAGTCCGCAAGCGCATACGAAAATATAAAGTATCACGCATACAGCGTTACGATAGACGGAGATGACATCGTAATAGCATCTCACACAGACAAGGGATACGAAAGAATAATAAAGTGGCTTAGTGAAAATGTTTTCACTACTATTTCCGGAGAAGGAGCCGGTATGACGATGACCATGAAAGCAGAAAATTTCAGCGGAACAACAAAGAAGAATTACTCTGTAGACAGCTGGACGATAAACGGAGTTGACCTTGCAAAGTACAAGATAGTATATTCCGGATCCTCCATGCTTGACATCGCAAACGAAATACGCGACACCATCGCAACGAACACGGGCTACTACCTGGAGGTAGTGCTTGACATAAGATCTCCCGCGCAGCCCTACGAGATTGTCGTAGGCGAGACGAACAGACCCGGATACGACAGCATCCCCACACCCGCACCTCTCCACTTCTCCGCCACCGTTATAGACGGAAAGCTTATGTTCAAGTGCGGCGGCTCACATTCGATGTCAAGAGCGGGCAGCAAGATAGTTTCTCTTGCGGCTGCCGGAAGCAATAACATAGAAATGGTAGACGGATACACCGCAACGGGTGACCTCTACGACGATACATACGACTCATCAAAGCCCGCAGACTCCAACGTTCGCGTTATGAGCTGTAACATTCTTGCAGAGTATGAATCCTGGTCCGCAGGCTCAAAGGTTCCCGTAACACCCGTAGGAATGCGCAAGGAGATCTTCTTTGCAACGCTTGATTACTATCAGCCCACCCTTATTGGTCTTCAGGAGCTTTCTCCCGAATGGTATAGGGTCATTCCCGAGTACTCCGACTTTGACAAGTGGGATCTTCTCAAGTTCCAAAACCCCAATAAGACCAACACAGAGTACGTTTTCTCAACGATAATGTACAGAAAGGATCTCTATACCCTTCTTGATTCGGGAATGGAGTTCTATTCAGTGCACAATAACGCGCGTTGCCGTTGCTACACGTGGGCGCTCCTTCAGGACAAGGTAAGCGGACAGAAGTTCTGCTTTGTCAGCACACACTGGGACGGCGGAGATGGAAGCAAGAACACACCTATTCAGGTGGATGAGATCTCTGCGTTCGTAAACGAGATGCAAAAGCAGTACCCCGTATTCACAACGGGTGACTTCAACCGCAACGAGCTCACCGATGAGTTCAAGCAGTATCTTGAAAGAACCGAGATGGTAGACGGAAAGTATGCCGCTGTAAATCAGGTAAACAATATCGGGTCCTGGCATGAGTTCGGTCTTCTCGAGGTTTCCTGGGGATCCTGCGACCACATAACCGCAACAAAGGATACCACTATTCTTAAATTCCAAACGCTTATGTACAACGAACAAATATATTGCTCCGACCACGCTTGGATGATAGCTGATATCAAATTCAATAAATAATTTTCAAAGGATCGGATCAAACAAGCATGTCAAACGAGATCAAACGTGCCTTTTACAGAGTTCTTATCATGATACTTGCGCTTTGTGTCAAGATACTTGTAATTCAGGACCTTTTCATAGTTACAACGCGATTCATCTTCGGATATAACAATACAAGCGCTCTTATCACAATACTCCTCTCCTCTGTAACGGTCGGAATTATCGTCGGAGAGGCCATGTTCTACAAGGAGCGTGACAATACCGAAACGAAGCTCGCTACGGTTGAATATTTCTCAAAGCGCCAGTTTTCACTTCGTACGAGCACCCGCTACATTATGAAGACGAATGCTCAGATGATAGACTACATCATATACACAATAATCCTTTTCCTCCTGATTGCCGCGATCTATATGATCAGAATAGTGCTTATGGATTGGATGTACGTGTTTGAGGCACTTATAACGTTCGCGGTAATACTTGTGACAACGCTTGCGACAGAGATTATCGAAAAATACAAGCTCTACCGCTATTGGCTCCACAAGGATCCCGACGACGAGTAAAAAAATGAAGTGACTGCACCCAAAAGATGCAGTCACTTTTTTATACGCTTATCGCGAGCTTTCGTTTTTATTTGGTCTGCTTTCTTACGTATTCCCCATCAAACACCGGTTGTCCCTTCATCATAACGGTGACGATCGGTGCGGGCTCTGCAAGTGCGTCCTCGGATATCGCAAGCTCTGCCGCCGCGGATATCCACTCAGTCACTCTGTGGTCGCCTCCAACGATATTCTCCATAACAAGCGAGCATCCGTCGCCGTGACCTCTTCCGCAGTTATGATATGCAAAGGTACCGCCGTAGACGTCATTGCTGTCCGTAACAACGACGCCGCCCATTCCGACGTTTATCGCGCTTCCCTCTCCGAGTGAGTACAATACCGCATCGGCAAGAGATGTGAGCGGCTTCCCCTCGCAGGTGGCACCTATACGGCCTGCGGCATTGAAGATAAGAGGAACGTTGTTTTCCTTACATACACGGGATATCTCAAAAGCGACCTTCATTTTGCTCTCGTCGCACACAAGGTCTGCGCATACAGCTCTTATCGGCATATCTATCCTCTTCAGCATTTTGTCAAGCTCGGCCGGGTCAAGCATACCGCATTTGTCACACACGGGGCAAAACGCAGGCTCGGATCCGACGCAAACAGCGACAAGAGCGTCTGCCGGAATACATTTTTCTCCGACTACGGTAACGTCTCCGAAGCTCTCGTTTGCAAATCTCGCGCCGAAAGCGCGAAGTAATGATTCGTACGCGGCGCCGCTGCTGTGGCATATCAACGCTTGCGCTCCGCCCGTAACATCTGCTATCGCTTTAGCGGCAGAGAGTGATCTCGGGCCTATGGTTCCCCATACTCTGCTTTCAAGAACGTCAAGCTCTGCTTTTACAAGCTTATTCATCTCCATAATATCCTCCTTAAAGATCCTTAAGCTCATCGGCGTGCTCCCACACCTTGATAAATGCATCTGCTATAAGGTCCATATCCTCTCTCGTTTCAAGAAGCACGCTCTGACCGAGCCATGCTCCCTCCTCGCAGCATATTCTCTCGCACGTCGGAAGCGGTGTCGTATCGACCGATCGGCCGAGTATCCTTTCGACCTCCGCCCCCTTAACGCAGGGGAAGGAGTATACGGGCGAATATCCGGTAGAGAGCGGAACGCCCTCGGCGTTTACAGCCTTAACGAAGAGCTTGCGATCGATTCCCCTTTTCGCGAGGACTTCCTTATCGAATCTGATCATATACAGGTGATATGCGTGTCTTGTTATTCTGTCGTCGTAGTCCACTGCAGACACGAATTCAAGCTCGCGAAGACGTCCACTGAGATATGCGGCGTTCTTCTCTCTCTTGTACATCTCTCCGTCAAGCTTTGTCAGCTGAGAAAGCAGGAGGGACGCCTGAGGCTCGCTTATTCCGTGCTCCTGCGATA
>JAZSLE010000031.1:0-3319 GCA_045535215.1 Eubacteriales bacterium | reverse complement strand
TTTATATGCTTTTCGCATATGCTCTTGCTGTTCAATTTTCAATGATCAACCTCGTCTGTCTCTCTCCGTTTCCGGTGGGACAGCCTATATATTATACCACACTTGTCTCGCTTTGTCAATACCTTTTTCGAAAGTTTTTTGCCTTTTCTTTGGGTTTTTTCGCTTAACTGTGGCTTTTCTCTTGCCGCCCTCTTGGACAGCTCGTTTATTATACCACTTTATTTCTCGTTTGTCAAGAGGGTTTTGCACTTTTTGGATCAATGATCATATTATTGCGTTATTTTGTATTTATATGCATCAAGATGTACAAAAAAGCACCCTTTTTAGAAAAGGATGCTTTTTTCAAGTTCAAAGTATAATGCAGATAAGGCCTCCGCTTCCCTCATTTATAACGCGTTCAAGCGTTTCCGAAAGCTTCTGTCTCGACTCATCGGGCATATGCTCAAGCTTTGAATGCAGACCTTCGTTAACGAGCTCGTATAGGCTTTTACCGAACATATTGGATTCCCATATTCTCTCGGGGTCCTCTTCAAATTCCTTCAATATATAGTTTACAAGCTCCTCCGACTGCTGCTCGGTGCCCACTATCGGGTTTATTTCGGTCTCAATGTTTGCACGTATCATATGTATTGATTGAGCGGAAGCCTTAAGCTTTATTCCGTATCCACCGTTACTTTCCTTGTTTATCTGCGGCTCCTCAAGCTTAAGGTCCTCTACCGCGGGCATAACGATACCGTATCCGACCTCGTTTGCCATATCAAGCGCTTCCTTTACCTTATCGTATTCGTTCTTCACGCTTGAAAGCTCACCGAGCAAGGAGATAAGCTCGCTTTCATTTTCTATTTTGAATCCCGTAAGCTCTTCTATAATACGATAGTAAAGATCAGATTTGAGATCAAGCGATATTTCGGCGCTTCCGTCTGCCATATTTACTCTTATCGGTGTGACGCGCTCCACGTATTCGTTGCCTTGCATCTCGGAAAATGCGCTGACTACGTTTCCTATATTATCAGCTGCAGATGCAGCCTTTTTTATAGTTTCGGTAATAGATGCTCTCACAGGATGGTCGTAGCTTAAAACGTTTATCCATTCGGGAAGCTTGATCTTCACTTCGGTTATCGGAAAGCGGTCAAGAACAAGCCCGAGTATATGCTTGATATCCTCTGCGTTTATGCGAAGAACGTCAACGAGAGCGACGGGTGCGCTGTATTTCTCCTCAAGCGAGAGTGCCAGGGCCTCTGCCTTTTCCGATTGCGTATCGGTAGAGTTTAAAATGATGGCAAACGGCTTTCCGGATGCCTTCATCTCGGCAACGACGCGCTCCTCCGCAGGCTCGTAACTCTTTCTGCCTATTTCACCGATGCTTCCGTCGGTGGTAATAACAAGTCCTATTGTAGAGTGCTCGCGTATGACTCTCGCGGTGCCGAATTCGGCGGCTCTTGTGAATTCCATAGCCTCGTCGCTCCACGGAGTCTTAACGAGTCTGGGACTTCCGTTTTCGGTTGCTCCGAGTGCGTCATCGTGCATATACCCTACACAGTCAACGAGTCTAACGCGCATATCCGTACCGCCGTCGATAGTGATACCTACCGCTTCCTCGGGAACGAATTTAGGCTCGGTAGTCATAACGGTCCTGCCTGCCGCAGATTGAGGCAATTCGTCTATAGCACGCTCCTTCGCGTAGCCCTCTTTAAGATTCGGAAGGACAAGCTCCTCCATGAATCGCTTTATAAACGTACTCTTACCGCTTCTAACGGGTCCCACTACACCAATATATATGTCCCCGCCGGTACGAGCCGCTATGTCCTTATAGATTGAATGTTCGTTCATTAAAATACCCTCCGGTTTTGTTTTCCTTAAAAATATATTAATGCGGTGCATAGAATATACCTCAAAGGGACAACTTTCCGAAGGGTAATATAAGTATTTATTTTTTGTTGTTTAATGACAAAACGTATTCCAATGCGTCACGAGTGAGGAAGCGTTCGAATTCACTTCCCGAAACGTAAGCTTCTCTGAAAGCGGTTGAGGAAACGTCGGTCAGACCGTCGGCAGCGGGAATATACACCGTTTGTGCCTTAGGCTCCATTGAAAGATTAAATTCCGCCATCTTGTTTTCATATGCGAGGTCGCTCTCATTTCGGATGCCCTTAACTATAACGTCCGCATTTATTTCTCTGAAAAGCTTGTACAACCATCCGTCGCTGAAAACAACGGTAACGTTATCCACATCCGAAAGCGAGCGCTTTGCGATCTCTACGCGTTCCTCTTTTGTAAAAAGGTACTTCTTGTCTGCGTTTATCATAAGCGCGACTATTACAGTATCAAATATCCTTGAAGCTCTTCTGATCACGTCGACGTGACCTACCGTCATAGGATCAAAGCTTCCGGGTATCAATGCAATTGACATATGAGCTCCCTTCCGAGTATGCGTTACTCTTTTTCAAATATCATTACGCGCGATTTTGCGTATACGCTGTTTTTTATCAGAGAAAAGTCCGTGAAAAGCATATCGCACAATTTTTTCTCTGTATCGGTGTCGTTAGAATCCATTTCACAAATAAGAATCGCCTCTTCGTCAAAAAGGTTGTTCTTTTGCAAAAGCTCTATAGCATCGGGCAAAAAGGACGTCGCATACGGAGGATCGAGAAAGACGAGTCCATATTTTCCCCTGCACGTGGAGAGAAAAGCCTTGAAGTCCTTTACGTGAACGTCAGCCTTTCTTTCAAAATGGGTTTTAGTAACGTTTTCCTTTATTATCTTTGCCGCCTTTGCTGAAGCATCCACTATATCTGCGCGTGACGCGCCTCTGCTCAATGCCTCAAGCGCAAGCTGTCCCGAGCCTGCAAAAAGATCCAGGACGCTTCTGTCTCTTATACTGAACTGAATCGACGAAAAGAGTGCTTCCTTCGTTCTCTCAAGAGTAGGTCTCGTATTATCGCCATCAAGCGTTGTAAGTCTTGTTCCTCGGGCGCTTCCGCTGATTATTCTCATCATCGGTCTTCTTCTCCATGAAAATACTCGTAAACGTTTTTTGCATTCGTCTTGGATATTCCGGAGGTCGCACTTAAATCCTCAAGCGAAAGCTCGGAAATTCTATTCATGCTTCCGTACGTCTCAAGCAAAAGCTTCGCCTTCACCTTTCCGATACCGTCAATATCACACAGGACAGAGCTTTTGAGTGTTTTGAGTTTTGAACCCATCATACGTGATACGGTAAAGCGGTGTACCTCCTCCTGTATTCCGTATATGAATTTATACAAACCTTTTGAGTCGGATATAGATATCTCGTCGTCCGCAGTGCAAAGCGCACGCGTTT
>JAZSLE010000028.1:0-2806 GCA_045535215.1 Eubacteriales bacterium | reverse complement strand
CAACGGAAACATCCTTTTCGTTGGTACTAAGAAGCAGGCCGCAGATGCAATCAAGGAGGAGGCTCTCCGTTGCGGACAGTACTACGTAAACGTACGTTGGCCCGGCGGTATGCTTACCAACTTCAAGACCATTAAGAAGAGCATCGCTCGTCTTAACGCTCTTAACAAGATGCAGGAGGACGGTACCTTCGATCTTCTTCCCAAGAAGGAAGTTGCTGCTCTCATGAAGGAGATCTCTGATCTCGAGAAGTCCTACGGCGGTATCAAGCACATGGAAGGACTCCCATCCGCAGTATTTATCGTTGACCCCAGAAAAGAAAAGAACGCAGTAGCAGAGGCTAAGAAGCTCGGTATTCCCGTTGTTGCTATAATTGATACCAACTGCGATCCCGACGATGCTGACTACGTAATTCCCGGTAACGATGACGCTATCCGTGCTATCAAGCTTATCTCTTCCGTAATTGCTGATGCAGTTATTGAAGGTAAGCAGGGTGAGCAGGTTGCTCCCGAGGCAGAGGCTGAGGAAGCAGAAGCTACCGAAACAGCCGAGGAAAACGCTTAATTGAAAAAATAACTTTTCCGGAGTCATATGATTCCGGATTTGTTAAGATAACTCATTATCAGAAAGGAATTAACCACTATGGCTAATATAACCGCAAAAGACGTAGCCGATCTCCGCGCTAAGACCGGTATCGGTATGATGGAGTGCAAGAAGGCACTCGTTGAAGCTGAGGGCGATGTAGAAAAGGCAATCAAGATCCTTCGTGAGAAGGGTGAGCTCAAGGCTGAGTCCAAGATGGCTACAAGAATCGCAGCTGACGGTATCGTTGACGTTCTCAAGGAAGGCAACAAGACCGCTATTATCGAGGTAAACACCGAGACAGATTTCGTTGCTAAGAACGAAATATTCAAGACCTTTGTTAAGAATCTTCTTAAGTGTATCATCGACACTAATCCTCAGAATGTTGAAGCTCTTCTCGCTTCCGACTATGAGGGCACTACTGTTGATGCTAAGCTCAAGGAGCTTATATTCCAAATCGGCGAAAAGATCACTGTTCGCCGCTTCGACCTCATTGAGGGCGTAACCAGCACCTATATCCACGGTGCAGGATCTATTGGTGTTATCGTAAACTTTGATACTGACTGTGCTGACAAGGAAGGCTTTGACGAGTTCGCTAAGAACATCGCACTCCAGGTTGGCGCATATCCCACTCCTTATCTTAACAGAGACTGCGTTCCCGCGGATGTTATCGCAAACGAGAAGGAGATCATCAAGGCTCAGCTCGCAAACGATCCCAAGATGGCAGGCAAGCCCGAGAAGGTTCTTGACGGAATCATTACCGGTAAGCTCGGCAAGTTCTACGACAACAACTGTCTTATAGATATGGAATACGTTAAGGCTGACGACCATGAAAAGGTTGGCAAGTACGTTGAGAATACCGCTAAGGCTCTCGGCGGAAAGATCTCTATCAAGTGCTTCGTTCGTTACGAAAAGGGTGAGGGAATCCAGAAGAGAGAAGAAAACTTCGCTGATGAGATCGCAAAGCTCGTTAACAACTAATATTAAACGTAATATTAAACGGGGGGCACTTCACCCCCCGTTTTCTGTTGAGGTGATAGTAATGTTATTATTTTATGTACGCCACGGAGATCCGATATATAATCCGGACTCTCTTACAGAATTAGGTCGCATTCAAGCAGAGGCTCTTGTTTCACGAATGAAAAGATGTGCCCCCGAAAGAATTTTTGCATCAAGCTCAAACCGTGCCATTCAAACCGCAGAGCCGAGCGCAAAGGCTCTCGGGCTTGATATAGAAATACTTGACTGGTGTAACGAAGCCCATGCGGCAAGAGATTTTTTCTATACAGGAGATATTGGAAGTAAAGGCTGGATATTTGCTCAAAAAGAAATGAAGCCTACTCTGGTATCAGAGGAGGTGCAAACACTTTACCGTGACTGGTATACTCATCCGAAGTTTTCAAAAATGCCTAATTTGAAGCGCGGTATTGACAGGGTGCAGAAGGAAACTGATGATTTTCTTCTTTCTCTTGGTTACAGACACGAAGGTAACGGATATATCGCAGAAAAGCCAAATAATTCAAGAATTGCGCTTTTTGCTCATCAAGGCTTTGGCATGATATTTCTTTCCTGTCTTTTAGATATTCCGTATCCTATTTTTTCAACGCACTTTGACCTCAGTCATTCATCTGTTACTGCTATTGAATTCAGCGGTGATGATTTTGTGGTTCCAAAGGTTCTTCAGCTTTCAAACGATTCACATCTTTTTGCCTCAGGAGTGAAGACGGAATATAACAATTATATCGAGTTCTAAAAAAATCCCCTCAACATGAGGGGAATTTTTGTTGTAATTTGTAAAAACAATGACTATAATTTTTTACGGTTATCCTTATAAAATGCAAAAAAATATACAAAATGCACAAAAACGATGCTGTTATTTTTACAACCTAAAGACAATATTTTTGCTTAGACTATTGAAAATAGCCAAAAAATGTTATATAATTAAAAAGGTGGTGTAAAAACCATGTATTTTAATTAAGGAGAACCAAACCAATGAACAAGTTCACAACAGCACAAATTCGTAACGTATGTCTGCTCGGTCACGGCGGATCAGGAAAGACATCCCTTGCCGAAGCAATGCTCTATCTTTCAAAGGCAACCGATCGTCTTGGAAAGCCATCTGAAGGAAATACTGTATGTGACTTTGATCCCGAAGAGATCAAGAGAGGCTTTACTATTCAGTCCGCAGTAGCGCCCGCTTTCTGGAAGGACGTTAAGATAAACATT
>JAZSLE010000162.1:0-4731 GCA_045535215.1 Eubacteriales bacterium | reverse complement strand
GTAACCGCATACTTCATCATGGGGAGAAGCGAAAACAGCAGAAATCGCGTTTTCGTTACCGAGGGAGACGCTATGAGAACAAAGGCGTTCGACGAATCCAAGATGATCGATCCCCATCTTATTATATATTTCCCCGTACGCGTTCTCGGGAACAAGACCATCGTTACAAACGGTGACCAAACGGATACCATCTACGAGGGAATGGACAACCAGATGACTTCCGAGCAGGCTCTTCGTTCAAGAGAATTTGAGGATGACAAGCCGAACTTCACTCCCAGAATCTCCGGTATAATTCACTGCGAGGACGGAAAGATGAATTACGCTATGTCTATTCTCAAGAGCGCAGAGGGTGACGATTCCTCCTGCGAGAGATTTACATACGCTTATTCTAACCCCATTGCCGGCAGAGCAAAGTTTATACACACATATAACGGCGACGGCAATCCGCTTCCTTCATATGAGGGTGAGCCCAAGACTCTTGAGCTTCCCGACGTTGATATAGATACTCTTACACACCTTATCTGGACAAACCTCAACGAGGATAATAAGGTATCGCTTTTCGTAAGATATATTGACATCGCTACAGGCGCTACCGACACAAGAATAGTTAACAAAAACAAATAAAAGTAAGGAATAGAGCAATGAAAGAATTTGAATTGAAATACGGTTGTAACCCCAACCAGAAGCCCGCTCGCATATTCATGGAAGACGGAGAGCTTCCCATAGAGGTCCTCAACGGAAGACCCGGATACATAAACTTTCTTGATGCGTTCAACTCATGGCAGCTGGTAAAGGAACTTAAGGAGGCTCTCGGCCTTCCCGCAGCTACATCCTTCAAACACGTAAGCCCTACCTCAGCAGCAGTTGGAATAAAGCTCAGTGATACTCTTAAGAAGGCTTGCTTCGTAGACGACGTAGAGGGTCTTGATGATTCCCCCATCGCATGCGCATATGCAAGAGCAAGAGGCACTGACAGAATGTGCTCGTTCGGTGACTGGATAGCTCTCAGCGACGTTTGTGACGCTGTTACCGCTTCTATGATAGCTCTTGAGGTATCCGACGGTATAATCGCTCCCGGATACACCGACGAGGCTCTTACGATCCTCAAGGGAAAGAGAAAGGGAACATACAACATCGTAAAGATCGATCCCAACTACGTTCCCGCTCCCATTGAGCGCAAGCACGTATACGGAATAACATTTGAGCAGGGAAGAAACGAGTTCAAAATAAACGAGGAGCTTCTTTCTAACATCGTTACCGAAAACAAGAACCTTCCTTCCGAAGCTGTAAGAGACCTCATAATATCCCTTATCACACTTAAGTACACACAGTCCAACTCTGTTTGCTACGCATATGATGGACAGGCTATCGGTGTAGGCGCAGGTCAGCAGTCGAGAATCCACTGCACACGTCTTGCAGGAACAAAGGCAGATACATGGCATCTCAGACAGCATCCGAAGGTTCTCGCGCTTCCTTTCAAGGATGATATAAGAAGACCCGACAGAGACAATGCGATAGACGGATATATAAACAAGAATGAGGAAGACGTATGTGCAGACGGCGTATGGCAGAGATTCTTCAAGACTCAGCCCGAACCGCTTACAAAGGAAGAAGCAGATGAGTTCCTTGCAGGAATAACCGGCGTTTCTATCGGAAGCGACGCTTTCTTCCCGTTTGACGATAATATAGAAAGAGCAAGAAGAAGTGGTGTAAACTACGTTGCAGAACCCGGCGGATCTGTAAGAGACGACGTTGTTATCGATTGTTGCAACAAGTACGGCATGGTAATGGCATTCACCGGAATGAGACTATTCCATCATTAATTTTTCATCACACACAATCATTTAACCACAACGGAGGACTAATATGTTTTTTGATAAACTTGAACAGTATGACGCCGAGGTCTTTGCGGCGTGCGAAAAAGAGCTTAAAAGACAGCAGCATAACATAGAGCTTATTGCTTCCGAGAACATCGTTTCCGAGGCTGTTCTTTTGGCGGCAGGCACAGTTCTTACAAACAAATATGCTGAAGGATATCCTTCAAAGAGATATTACGGCGGATGCTACTGCGTAGACGTAGTTGAGGATATAGCAAGAGATCGCGCAAAGAAGCTTTTCGGAGCAGAGCATGCAAACGTACAGCCCCACAGCGGTGCAAACGCAAATCTTGCAGTATTCTTTGCACTTTTACAGCCCGGTGATACGGTTATGGGTATGAACCTCGCACACGGCGGACACCTTTCTCACGGTTCTCCGGTAAATATATCGGGTAAGTATTTTAACGTTGTTCCTTACGGCGTGGACGACGACACACAGCGAATTGACTATGATAAGATGAGAGAGACAGCACTTGAGTGCAAGCCCAAGCTTATCGTTGTCGGTGCAAGCGCATACTCAAGAATTATTGACTTTGCTAAGTGCCGTGAGATCGCAGACGAGGTCGGTGCATACCTTATGGTAGATATGGCACACATCGCAGGTCTTGTCGCAGCCGGCGTACATCCCAATCCCGTACCCTACGCTCACGTTGTTACAACAACAACTCACAAGACTCTTCGCGGACCCAGAGGCGGACTCATTCTCTGCAAGGAAGAGCTTGCAAAGCAGATCGATAAGGCAGTTTTCCCCGGAACACAGGGCGGACCTCTTATGCATATCATCGCCGCTAAGGCAGTTGCATTCGGCGAGGCACTCAAGCCCGAGTTCGTTGAATATCAGAAGCAGATCGTAAAAAATGCTGCAGTTCTTGCTCAGGCTCTTCTTGACGAGGGCTTCAACCTCGTTTCCGGCGGTACGGACAACCACCTTATGCTCGTTGACCTTCGTCCCTTCAACATAACCGGCAAGGAGCTTGAGAAGAGACTCGACGACGTTCACATTACAGCTAACAAGAATGCTATCCCCAACGATCCTCAGAGCCCGTTCATAACAAGCGGTGTAAGAATAGGTACTCCCGCAGTTACCTCCAGAGGCTTCAAGGAGGCTGAAATGTTGAAGATAGCTAAGTGGATCAAGGACGTTACCGTTGACTTCGAGGCTAACAAGGACAGAGTAACCGCAGAGGTTATTGAGCTTTGCGAAAAGTTCCCGATATACGAATAAAAGCATAGGAGAAGCTTTATGAAATTATTGGTAGTAGGCGGCGGAGGACGCGAGCACGCTATAATAAAGAAATTGAAAGAAAACTCCTCCGTAACAAAGATATACGCACTTCCCGGTAACGCAGGTATGGCGGATGACGCTGAATGCGTTGCAATAGGCGCGAAGGACATCCCCGCTATAGTTGACTTTGCAAAGAACAACGCTATAGATTTTGCTGTGGTTGCTCCCGACGATCCTCTTGTACTCGGATGTGTTGATGAGCTCAACAAGATAGGCATCCCGTGCTTCGGTCCCGACAAAAAGGCGGCTATAATAGAGGGAAGTAAGGTCTTTTCAAAGAACCTTATGAAAAAATACGGCATTCCGACCGCAACCTATGAAACCTTTTCTGACGAAAAGGCGGCACTCGAGTATCTTGATACCGTGTCTGCTCCTATTGTTATAAAGGCAGACGGACTTGCACTCGGAAAGGGTGTTATTATTGCACAGACGATAGAGGAAGCTAAGGATGCAGTCGTATCCATGATGCGCGATAAGGTCTTTGGCGAAAGCGGAAGTCACGTTGTTATCGAGGAATTCCTTACGGGACCCGAGGTATCCGTTCTCGCGTTTACAGATGGCAAGACACTTGTACCTATGGTATCCTCTATGGACCACAAGAGAGCGCTTGACGGCGACAAGGGTCTCAATACCGGCGGAATGGGAACGATAGCTCCCAACCCGTACTATACAAGCGACGTTGCAAGCGTATGTATGGAAAAAATATTCATACCTACAGTAAATGCAATGAACGCAGAGGGAAAAACCTTTAAGGGTTGCTTGTATTTCGGGCTTATGATAACTCCCAACGGTCCTAAGGTAATAGAGTATAACTGCAGATTCGGAGATCCCGAAACTCAGGTCGTCCTTCCGTTGCTTGAAAGCGATCTTCTTGAGATCATGATGGCAGTTGCAAACGGAACTCTTGACGCTTCTATGGTCAAATTTTCCGACAAGAGCGCTTGCTGTGTAGTTATGGCATCCGAAGGTTATCCGCAGAAATATCAGACAGGCTTCAAGATAACCGTAGACCGGGACGTTGAAGCAAACGTATACGTTGCGGGTGCAAAATATGACAGCGAAGGAAACGTTGTTACCGCAGGCGGTCGTGTTCTCGGTGTTACCGCGGTTTCCGACAACCTCGCCCTTGCCGTTAAGAAGGCATATTCCGAGGTGAACAAGGTACACTTTGACAACGCATTTTACAGAAAAGACATTGGAGGACGTGCTCTTGCGGCACTGTCCGAATAACGGAGGAAATATGGTTTACAGAATATACGTTGAAAAGAAGAGCGGACTTGATCACGAGGCATCTTCGCTTTACTCCGACATCACCTCGTTGCTCGGTATAACCGGTCTTGAAAAGGTAAGAGTTATAAACAGATACGACGTTGAGAACATAGACAAGGATCTATTTGATAACTGCATAAATACCGTTTTTTCAGAGCCTCAGCTTGACATTACTTATACAGAGCTTCCAAAGGACGAGGGAGATCTCGTATTCGCTACCGAATATCTTCCCGGTCAGTTTGATCAGAGAGCAGACTCCGCATCTCAGTGTATACAGCTCATCTCTAAGGGCGACAGACC
>JAZSLE010000137.1:0-4054 GCA_045535215.1 Eubacteriales bacterium | reverse complement strand
TCATTACGAGGAAGAGCACAACCGCGATAGCGGATGCATATCCCATCTCGTAACGGGCTCCGCCGTAGTCATCAAGATGGTGAGTAATCGTATATGCAGCATAGTCTGTTGACGGGAATCCGCAAAGTGCGGTAACAACTCCACCGAAACCGAACGAGCTTGTGATAGCCATGATAGCACCGAACATAAGCTGAGGCTTCATTGTAGGAAGCGTTACATACCAAAGCTCCTGCCAACGGTTCTTTACTCCGTCAACTGCGCACGCCTCATAGAGGGACGCGTCAACACCCTGAAGACCTGCGATAAAGGACAGGAAGGATGTACCGAGTGAAGTCCATATAGCAACTATGATACAAAGAGGCATAATGTAGTCGGCGTCCTCGAAGAACTGGATCTCTTCTGTGATGAGTCCGAACTCAAGGAGCTTACCGTTTACCCAACCGTGAGCGTCACCCGAGAAGAGAGTCTTCCAGATGAGGTACGCCTGACCGGAGATAGACGGTGCGTAGAATATAAGGGTTACTATCGCTCTTACCTTCGGTCCAAGCTCATTAATGAACCAAGCAACCATGAACGACATAAGGTAGGATGCAGGACCAACGATAGCGGCGAATATGAAGGTATTCTTTACGGCGTAGGTTACGAAAATATCGTCGTCAAGAAACAGTCTGATATAGTTGTCTATGCCCACAAAGTTAGGAAACTCGAGCATATTAAAGTCCGTAAAGCTTATTGCCATTGAAACGACAACGGGAAGCATTGTAAACATTGCGAAGATGATCATGTAGGGAGCAACCATAAGATATGCTACCTTATTCTTTTTCATCTCTTTCCATGTCCATTGCAACTTTGACATCTCACTGCGCGACACAGCTTTTTTCTTTGCAGTTTTTTCTGACATGTGAATTATCTCCTTAACAGATTTTTTCGTCTCGGGCGGGCTTAAACTCGCCCGAAACCATTTTCGTTATATATATTAATAGGTAGCGTGTGCTCTTGCTGCGTCCTTTGCGTACTCAACGAGCTTTGCATAAGCCTCGTTGGAAGCAAGGGCATCAGCTGCTGCGTTTACAGCATCACAATCCATTTCGGAAGTATCCCTGTAATCCAAAACAAGATCAACAAGGGGCTGAACCTCCGCGCGCTGTGTCTCGGAAAGTGTCTGGTATTCTTCAAGGAGCTGTCTTACACGCTTCTGAGCGAGGGTCGAATCCTCTTCAAGCGTTTCAAGTCCGAACTCTTGACGTTTACGTGTGATTTCCTTATTAATTGTAATGATGTAGCTCTGCAACTCCTCTACAGGGTTCTTACCGTCGTTGTAAGCTGCGAGGAATGCAAACTTTGTATATCTGCCTATGATATATGTTCCGGGGTAGTTAGGGATAGAAGCGAGGTTGTTGAACTGGAGCATGAGGTTCTCAAGCTCTGTCGTTGTCCAAGGCAAGCTCTCAAGTGCAGCTCTGTTAGCTGTTGCGTGCTTAGCGGAAGGACCGAGGATAGCTACCATTTCGTTGGAGTAGTCTATCTGGCACTTCTCACCTACGTGCCACTTAATGAACTCCCAAGCACCTTCGTGCTGATCACAACCCTGAAGCATTACGATAGCGGAAACAGAGGATACCGAGCAGTTATTTATCTTGCCTTCCGAATCCATTATACCCGGAAGCGGAACGAATTCCCACAAGCCCTTAAGCTCTGTTGCGAATACCGTAAGGTGGTTGTATGTACCTGTGTACGCTGCGATACCGATCGGCATCTCACCGGTTCTGAAACGGTTTGCGAAGTCGTACGTGTAGGGGAAGGAGTACATTGTGTACATGTTACACATCTTATCAAATGCGTCAAGCGCTACGTTGGAGTCGAGGTTGATTCTCATACCTTCGTCAGCGAAGAGCTCGCCGCCCATCTGATAGAGGAAGATATTTACGTCCGCAGACATACCGATCTCCATGTTGTTAGCCTGAAGAACAGGAACTGCAGCAAGGACGTCGTCCCATGTCTGGGGAATATCTATCTCAAGGTCTGCGAGGATATCGGTTCTTACGAACATCATCGGGAAGCTCTGTGTCTCGGGAAGACCGTATACGTGATACTCGTTTGTTGCGTCTGCAATTCCGAGAACCATCATAGCAGCTTCATTAAAGGAAGAAGTAGCCTCCTCGAAGCCTTCATAATTCTCCAAGGGAAGAAGAGCGTTTCTTATCGCATAGTTGATAACGTCTCCCTGTCCAAGTCCGATGTAAACGTCAGGACCCATACCTGCAAGTACTGAGGGAAGAAGCGTACCACCTGTTACAAGCTTAAGATCTACCGGAACGCCTGTTTCGGGTGTAAAGTCATTATTTATAAGGTTACGAATAACTTGCGTTTGGTCACGTCCGTATGCCAACCATACTTCAACGCTATCGTCACCTGCCGCAACAGTTTCTTCTGTAGCACCCATACGGTTGTAGTTACGAACGAAGCTCTGGAAGAAGCTTGTTATTTCATGCCAAAGAGCCTCAAAGAAGCCTGCCTTTGCCTTGGGAAGCTCCGCCTCTGCATTCTGAACAACAAGGTAGTCAAACTTAACGGGCTGAGTCTTAGCGTCGCTAAGGAATGTACCGAGTGTACCGATGTAGGTCTTGAGCTGGTCAAGGTTCTTCGCGATCTTTTCTCCGTCTGTCATTTCGTTGAGGAGCCATGCTATCTTCTCGAGGATAGCTATGTTAGAGCTCTTCTCTCCGGAGATCTCGTTGAGTCTTTCAGCATACTTTGTAAGATTTCTGGATTCCATACCGAGTGTACGAAGAACGTCGGGCATTACTCTTTCAAATCCGTAGTCTCTGTATTCGTCGGGGTCGGAGCCTGTAAGCTTCATTATCTTGAGGTAAGCGTTGTTGATATTTGTGAGCGAATCCTCAACCTCTCTTACCAATTCACCCATATCACCGAGGGTGACCTCAAACTCTATCTGATACGTACCGGGTTCAAGATAAAGCTCAATGTTGTGTCTTACGTCGTTGTCATCAACGAAGTGGAGAGGAGCTACCTGCCACTCGTTTCTATTGTACTCAAATCTGAGCTGGTTTGCTTCCGCGAACGGAGTTGTCCAATCCTCATACTCGCCGCCCTTGATTCTGAATCTTCTCGAGGTAAACATACCGTCGAGGATATTCTGCTGGAATCTGGTAACGATCTGATACTTACCTGCGGTAGTAACGGTGAACGAGTATCTCACCCACTGTCCTGCGGTCTGCCATTTGCTTCCGCCGAGAGTGTTAAGAAGTGTTCTGGACGTATCCGAGGGGCTGTTAAGAGCGTCGGTTCTATCCTCGATCGGATATATTGTCTGAGAGGATGTAGCCGCGGGGTATTCAGCCTCAAACTTGATAACGTCTGTTCCCGCAGGCTTGTCTGCGTGAAGCTTTGCGTACTCCTCGTAGCTCATGGGAGCTTCATAAGGAACAAGGCTTATGCTCGCAATAACAAGCGGCTCACTTGTTGCTTCAAGAGAGATGATGTTTTCGCCTTCCTTGAAAACGAACTCGAAGGAATTCTTGTAGAATCCGTCGGAGTCGCGGAGCTCGATATCTCTCCATTCGGGAGCCTGCTGCATCGTAGGTCTTGTTTCGTTTCCGTCAACGTCTGTCTTGAAATCACGGATGGGGCCACCATTGTAGCTGCTGCCCTCTGCGTAATTGTTTATCCAAACCTTTGACATGGAGATGTAACGAGATTCAGCAAACGGGATAGTTCCGTTTATTCTGAAGATTCGCTCAACCGATGTAGACTTACCAACTGCTTCGCCGTTGAGAGTCTCAAGCGGGAATACCTTAAGCACGATGCTGTACTTTCCGGTAGCGGGTACGTTTACTCTCCAAGATACGATTCCGGAGGAGGGAGTATACAAAGCGTCTATCTCTTCCCCTTCGATGCCGTATTTACCGACAATAACGTCTGCGGTCGTCAGAGCATTACCGTCTTCATCTTTTTCGTCCTTTTTGATGTGATCAACCGCTTCGATCACTTCGGTTTTGGTTCCCTTGGGAACGTTTGCGTTTCCCGCGCTGTA
>JAZSLE010000006.1:0-6668 GCA_045535215.1 Eubacteriales bacterium | reverse complement strand
CCGCTTGGCCTCCGACTTATAAACGACTTCAGATGAGGTTCAACGGTTATCACGCCGCCGCCCATTGCAGAATATTCGTCAAAAATGTATTTAACGTTACCGGCACCGTCACCGCAAGGCACTACCTTGCCGTCTATTCTTGAATCCTTCGCATGAAGGTATTTTACGTAGGGCTTGAGCATATTCCATGCTCTCACCGTATCCTCACCGCACTGAACGAAGTTTGCGGGATCGAATACCGCGGAAAGCTCCTTGAAGGTCTGATGGAGCTTCAGACATCTGTCCGCAACGTCACCGAATATTCCCTTCTCGTTTTCGTGGCAAAGCGTTACGTTATAAGGAGCCGCTAACTCAAGATAGGTTCCTATACGGTCTATTACCACACCGAGATCGTCGTTTGCGGTGTTGTAAAAGCTGAACATTCTGATGTTCTCCGCGCCGAGTATGCTTGCCGTTTCAAGAGTTCTCTTCATCGTATCGCATTCGATGGAAAAGTCAGCCTTTATATCATACTTACCGACGGGCGAACCGATAGACCAAACCTTTATACCGCCGTCTGCGAGTCTCTTTGCGGCGTCTGCCGCCTCGCTTGCGTTAAGTGCGGATACGTTTTTACCGTCGACTCCGCGGACCTCGATATATTCAAGTCCGTTTCTCTGCAAGGCCTTTATCTGAAGGTCAAGGCTCGAGCTTGCTTCATCGGCAAATGCGCAAAACTTTATGTTAGACATAATTTATACCCCCGAATATGCGGAGAATCCGCCATCGATCGGAATAATAACTCCGGTAACGAACGAGCTCATGCTTCTGTCCGTAAGGAACTTGAGGGCGCCGAGAAGCTCGTCCGCCTCTCCGAATCTTCCCATGGGAGTAGCGTTGATGATCTTATTTGTTCTGGCTGTGGGAGTTCCGTCATCGTTGTAGAGCAATGCCCTGTTCTGGTTTGTTACGAAGAATCCGGGAGCAATAGCGTTTACACGAAGGCCCGTCTTTGCAAAGTAGACTGCAAGCCACTGTGTGAAGTTGGATACCGCACTCTTTGCCGCAGAGTATGCGGGAATTTTTGTAAGAGGAGTAAACGCGTTCATCGAGGAGATGTTTATAATTGTCGCGTCGGGATTGCCTATCATCTCGGGAGAAAATACCTGTGAGGGGATAAGTGTTCCTACAATGTTAAGGTCAAATACAAATCCGAAGGAGCTCTTGTCAATATTAAAGAAGGTCTTAACGTCGTCGCGAAGCTCGTCACCCTCGTTGTAATACTCTGCATATGCAGTAGCCTTGGGGTTATTTCCGCCCGCACCGTTTATAAGTATAGTGCATTTACCGAGATCACGGTTGATCTCTTCTTTTACGCTCTCGAGCATTTCCTTATCAAGAACGTTTGCTTTATAGGGTATAGCCGTTCCGCCCTCGGCGTTTATGGCGTCGCTGCACGCCTTTGCCATATCGTAATTAAGATCCAAAACTGCAACGGCATAACCTTCCTTAGCAAGAAACTTTGCGAAAGAGGAGCAAAGCACTCCACCACCACCGGTAATTACAGCAACTTTTTTGTTTGAATTCATAGTGTACCTCCGCGTATATAAAAATATAAATTAATATAAAAACGTCCAAATAAATTTGTAGTATCCGATGCTTAATTGTTCAAGAGAACGAAAAAATTTTTTAATCGAAAATATTGTTGAAAAAAATCAGTGTTTGTATTATAATATATAGGACAAAATAAGTAAAGAAGGCGATACAAATGTACAAAACAGAACTTCATCTTCACAGTGCCGAGGTAAGCGACTGTGCTCGCACGTACTCAAATAGAATTGCAGACATATACGCAAACGCAGGATATTCCACTGTAGTCATTGCAAACCATATGTCCGAATACACATACCGCTCGAAAAGAACGGGCGCATATCCAGAAATGACTTGGGATGAGAAGGTCGATTTCTACATGAACGGCTACCACGCTCTCAAGGAAGCTGCAAACGGACGCTTCAACGTTCTTCTCGGAATGGAGTTAAGATTCTATGGCGGAGCAAACGACTACCTCATATACGGAATGACCGAGGAGTTTATGAGAAGCCACGGTGATCTTATGGCTTATCCGTTAAAGGAGCTGAAGCCCTTACTCAATGAAAACGGTATGCTCATTTTCCAGGCTCACCCCTTCAGAAACTCAATGAAGGTGACAAATCCGGCGCTTCTCGACGGCGTTGAAATATTCAACGGTCACGTAAAGCACGATTCAAGAAACGATATCGCAGAGCTTTGGGCGAAGAAATTCAACCTCCTTGTAAGCGGCGGAAGCGATTTTCATTTTGAAGATCAGACCCCGAACGCGGGAATCCTTACCGATTTTGAGATAAAGGACGTAAACACTCTTGTTGAAACTCTCAAGAACGGAAATTTCGAGCTTATCCGCGAGGTATAACAGATAAAATTTCCTTTTGTTCTTGACAATCGGTACGTTATATGTTATAATTAACCCATAAATACAGGAGGTGCTTTACTATGATCAAAGTAACCGTATGGAATGAATTCCGTCACGAAAAAACCAAAGAACACGTAAAAGCTATATACCCCAACGGTCTTCACGCCGTAATAGCAGAGTTCCTCGGCAAGAACGAGGATATAACAGTCAGACTCGCCGCTCTTGATGATGAATATCAGGGACTTCCCGACGACGTCCTTGAGGATACGGACGTTCTTATCTGGTGGGGCCACATGGCACACAAGGAAGTAAACGACGAGCTCGTAAAGAAGATCCAGCAGAGAGTTTATCTTGGCAAGATGGGTCTCATCGCGCTTCACTCCGGACACCATTCAAAGGTGTTCAAGGCTGTTGTAGGTACAAACGGTAACCTTCAGTGGGGACGTGATCAGAAGGAAGTTATATGGAATGTAAATCCCGGACATCCCATCTGTGCAGGCATTCCCGATCATTTTCTTATAGAGTCCGAGGAGCTTTACTCCGAGCCCTTCTTCATACCCGAGCCGGATGCACTTCTCTTCATCGGCTGGTTTGAGGACGGTCACGTATTCAGAAGCGGTGCTTGCTTCAACAGAGGCGCAGGAAACGTATTCTACTTCCAGCCCGGTCACGAAAGTTGCCGCTCGTTCTATAACCCTTACGTTCAGCGCATCATAACAAATGCGGTATATTGGGCAGCTCCCAAGGCTATCGGATTTGAAATAGAGGATAAGTGTCCTCACCTTCTTACACCCGTTGTAGACGAATTTAATGCTTAAATAAATCAAAGGCGTTGCTCTTCAGCAACGCCTTTATTATATCATAAATCCGATCTTATGTCAAGAATTATGCCCCATTTTCATGGATAATTTTTTAACGAACTTGAATTTCGATCACTCTATCGCACCGTTAAGTATGTCGTATATCTCAGGTGATGTCGACAGTGCCAATCCCAAAAATGCGAGCATGAGGAACATAAATACACACGCAAAAATAACGCACGAGATAACGAGACCTGCTATTGCAAGACCGTGAAAGTGTCCCGCTCTCTTACGGGATACCAATGCGAAAACAAATGCTGTGACCTCTGCGGCGAGTATCAAAAAGAGTGCTATAAGTATAGCCGGCGTAAAGCAGCAGCAGGAAAGAAGGATAAACGACATAGAGACACAAAACGACGCTATCGCAAATCCGTCAACGCCCTTTGTCTGCTGACGCTCTACCATATATACGGGATCGCTCTGCTCGGGCTGAGTATAATAATATGCACTTGACTGTCCGTTATTCTGGGAATCATTATTCGGTGCGGAATAGTAGTAGCCGTAGTTGGCGGTTGGTGTGCTCTCACGATTTACCTTTTCTGCGGAAGTCTCCTGCGCCTGCTTTACTTTCTCAACGGGAGAAACGGGCTCCTGCTTTACTTCCTCAACGGGAAGCTCTTGCTTCGGCTCTGCAGTTTCGTTTGTGTTGCACTCGGGACACGGAGTCTCATAGTTCTTATCTTCCATATCTGTCTCCATTCTACAGTGATTATGTTTATGCATATATTTTAACACATAACCGAGAAAAAATCAATAGCTTTAATAAATATTTTAAGACTGCTAAATAATTATATGTAGATTATTTGCCGGTCGGGGGGTATAATATATTAACCGTATAAAACAGCGAGGAAATTATCGGATGACGACGAAAAAGAAGTTATTATTACAGCTTTCAATAATAATTGCGATAGACATAGTGCTTATCACGCTTTGCGCCGTGTACCCTATCTATGCAGATATCGCCGCCGCGGACAAGACTGTTGGCGCATGTATGATCAAGCGCGTTTTCAAAATATACTGTCTTACCTGCGGAGGAACAAGAGCATTCGGCGACGTTATGCGATTTGACATTCTGTCTGCACTGAAAAATAATGCACTCGTTGTTCTCGGCTTTGCATACGTAATATTTTTAAACGTATACGCCGTATATGCATTTATTAAAAAGAAGGACAACATAATACTTTTCAAGCCTATGTTCTGCGTATATACAGTTATCATCCTTTTCGCATTCTTGGTGATACGAAACGTTTTGTATTATACCTTGGGATTTGATCCTATAGGCGATATTTCTTCTCTTCCTCACTGAAAATATTCCCACTCATAACCGCTCCGTAAGGTATCATAATAATAGCAGAGTCGCGAAAACGGCTCTTTGAAGATAGATTAAAGAAGAAAATGAAAACCAAAGGAGTTTGTTATTATGGCAAGCAATAAGACACTTGTTCCCGAAGCAAAGGAAGCTCTTGAGAAGTTCAAGATGGAAGCTGCCAATGAGGTAGGCGTAAATCTTAAGCAGGGCTATAACGGTGATATCACGTCCCGTCAGGCAGGTTCTGTCGGTGGACAGATGGTAAAGAAGATGATAGAGAGCTATGAGAACTCTATCAAGAACAATTCCTCGAAATAAATTCGTAGGATCCCCTACTTGTCTATCCGGATCGCATTATTGATCCTCGATCAAATCTATGCACGGAAAGAAGACCCGAACCAAGCTCAGCTATGAGCTTGGTTCGAGAAAATTTGCATTTCCAGAAACTCCTTATACGCATATAAACTCAAAAATAAGTTCATCAACGAGGTATAGCTATGAAAAAAAGCATCAACGTTTGGCTGCAAATGCTCGCATTCGAAAAAAACGACACCGACTGCGGTGCGGCACGCTTTCTTCAAAACATGGGATTCACACCCGACAGCGTTCACGCTTTGTTTTTCCACCCGGATTTTTTTCATCTCCACAAGGGCATGGATGAGGAATACACGCTTTTCCGTGACAACTGCTCATATCGCGCCGTTCCGAGAAACACCGAGCGTGAGCGCCAGGATTGGACAAATTACGAATTGAAAACGCTTATATCGGCTCTGAAGGCTCGCAACGTCGATTTTTACGCCAGTATTTTCGGAGTATATCTCAACGATCTGTTTCACAAGGAATGGCTTTCGGACCATCCCGAGCTGAGGTGCTCAAAAACAGACGGCGAAGGAAATCTTATGTGCCTCAAGCGCTTCAAGGACGGAACGTATTACGAGGATTTTTTTATAAAAAAGGTAGTGGAAGTTCTTACCGATTATGACCTCGCCGGTATTCATCTTGCCGATACCTTTTGCCCTTCAAATCATATTTACGTATCCGATTATTCAAGCGATATGGCAGAGCAGTTTATTGATCATACACGCCTTTTCGAGCATGCCGAAAAGCTGTGCATAGGAGACGACTCTCTCGGTGGACGCGCAGCTCGTCATAAATATATTTGGGCGAATTTGCGCGAGGAATGGATAAGATTTTATCAATGGCGCTGGGAGGCATTCTTCAAGAAGCTCTGCTCCGCCGTTCATAAGATCGGCAAAAAGGTATGGATACTCGGAATGTACTGCTCCGATCCGTTTGAGACCGAATACGTTTACGGCTTCGACACCAAGCGAGTGCTTGATGCCGGCGTTGACTGTATTACCGCAAACATATTGCCCACGAGTGTATACCATGAAAGGCACGAATTCCCCGACTATTTTCACAAGATACATATGGATCTTCCTCTGTTACGATCGCAAATAGCCGATGCCGATACGGTTTCTATGCTCGGCGTTCAAGATGCTTCGGAGGAGTTCAGCGTCATAGATCATCTGCCCGTGAGACTTGAAAGAGATATATATACGATAACCTCCTTTTGCGGAAGAGGGCAGGACGCCGTCGCATCAGCCGCAAACGGTGTTTTCATTTGCCTCGGTGACGGACTTTCAAGTAGGCAATGGAATTTCCTCAAAAAGCGCATAGATATAGGCTTTGGCGCAGAAGTTGAACGCCTTTGGTCTCCAATGATATATTGGTCGGACGAAGCCGAAAGCCGGATGCTTCACGAATATATTACCACACGAAGGACTTCCGCGCACAAGCAATGCACCGAAATATTCAAATCCGGCACACCCTTCGGCGGTTCGGTTCGCAGTGACAGACTGAAAGGCTTCAACGGTTTCCTTTTCGTCCCGAATTTCGATATGCTTTCCGATGGAGAAAAGGCAGAGCTTGCATCATACCGCAAAGCGTGGGTCGGAACGGCTCCCGCCGGATTTGACGTCAATAGCTGCGGTATAGCACCAAGCATTGAATGCACGGAATGCTTCAGTGACTATTCGATGAAGGCTTTAGCCTGCGGCTAAGAGCTGTC
>JAZSLE010000085.1:0-3457 GCA_045535215.1 Eubacteriales bacterium | reverse complement strand
TTAACGCCTTTATCATTTCGGACGGGGAAGTGCGAACGTTGTTCTTGGCTTCAAGAGTGAGCTTTGAGGCATAGGATGAGGCTCCTACTGCGGTGAGGCGCGCATAACAGCTTCCCGAAGAAACAAAGCTTCCCGAAAGAAGATGATCTCCTTCATTTTTTTCTATTGCTATCGCTTCACCCGTAACGAGTGATTCGTTTGCCTTCATGCTTCCGTGTATCACCACGGCATCAGCGCAGATCTGATCGCCCGATTCGAAGATAACGACGTCGTCTCTTACGAGCATATCGGTAGGAATATCCACGACGCAACCGTCACGTACAGCCTTTATACGTCTTACGCTTGTGAGTGTAAGCTTGTCCACAGTTCTCTTGGACCGTATTTCCTGGACAATACCGATAAGTGTGTTAACGATAGCTATACCGAGAAAAGCGATGTCTCTGAATGCTCCGACGAGCAAAAGAAAGGCGGCTATTACTACGAATATCATATTGAAAAAGGTAAAGCAGTGGTCCTTGACTATCTGCTTTTCGCTTTTTGTAGGTGACTCGCAGGGAGTATTTATCAGTCCCGCGTCCTCTCTTCTCTTTACATCTTCGGTAGAGAGACCTACTGTGTAGGTGCTTTCATTTGTCGGAATTTCATATCTCGCATCCTTGATTGGCATTTTGCTTTTCTTCTTATACATTGTCGTGCCTTTCGTCAAAACAGAAACGGGGAAGCGTGTGCTTGCCCCGTTTCTTTGATTAGCGAGGGATCATTCCTCGTCTTCAATTTCTATTATTTTAATATCGGATCCTACTGCGCGAAGCTTACCGACGATATCGTCATAGCCGCGCTTAAGAGTCTGGATGTTGTCGATCTCGGTAACGCCCTCTGCACCAAGTGCTGCGATAACGAGTGCGGCACCGCCTCTGAGGTCAACGCTTGTTACAGGTGCGCCGTGAAGCTTCTCTGTTCCGAATATGGTAGCGTTTCTCCCTTCTACAGAGATATCCGCGCCCATCTTTCTAAGCTGATCGACGTATCTGAAGCGGTTATCCCATACGCCTTCATTTACCTTACTCGTTCCCTCTGCGGTCGCAAGAAGGGCGGAGAACTGAGGATGCATATCCGTAGGAAATCCGGGATAGGGAAGTGTCTTTATGTTCGCAGACGTAAGAGGCTTATCCTCTCTCGTTACTATTACGGAGTCGTCAAGCTCCTCGACCTCTGCTCCCATTTCACGAAGCTTCGCGGTTACTGTTTCAACGTGCTTCGGGATGAGGTTCTTTATCTCGACAGATCCGCCCGCAGCGGCTACCGCTACCATATAGGTTCCGGCCTCTATCATATCGGGAATGATGGAGTAGTTACAGCCGTGAAGCTTTTTTACACCCTCGATCTTGATTATACTTGTACCTGCACCGAGGATCTTTGCTCCGCAGGCGTTGAGGAAGGATGCAAGCGCTACTACGTGAGGCTCACGTGCGGCGTTGTCGATAATCGTCTTGCCCTCTGCCTTCGTTGCGGCAAGCATTACGTTTATGGTTGCGCCTACGGAAGCGAAGTCAAGGTATACCGAATTGCCCTTGAGTCCCTTTCCGTCTGTATCAAGGCATATGAAGCCCTTATCTCTTGAAACTGTCGCTCCAAGCTTTTCAAAGCCCTTTTCGTGCTGGTCTATCGGTCTTACACCGAAGTCACAGCCACCGGGCCATCCAACTCTTGCCTTACCGAATCTTGCAAGCTCGGCACCGAGAAGGTATGTCGAGGCTCTTATTTTTCCTACCATCTCGTAGGGAGAGGAGCCTTGATTTATTATAGTTGTATCTATGGTTACAGTGCCGTCGGGATTGTTCTTTACGTTCGCGCCCATAGCCTTAAGTATGGAGAGGGAGCGGGAGACGTCACTTACGTTCGGGAGATTCTCTATTGTGCAGACATCTTCAACGAGGATGCTTGCAAAGATTATAGGAAGGGCAGCGTTCTTCATTCCGCCTACCGTGATGCTACCGTGAAGTTTTGCTCCACCGTTGATAACGATTTTTTCCATTGATTTGTACCTTTCCGTCAGCATATATATAAACGGTACACACCGTGATAATTACAAGTTACAGATATCGACTGCATTCGCAATCTTCTTATATATAAATTATAACATATTTCTTATCAAATGTCTATAACCTCACGTATGTTTTAGAAAAAAATTACTCTAAATTAAAAAGTCGTTAATAATTTAGGGGTGCGAAATCGACTTTATATATGCACAAGCGAGGTCAACGACCATTCCGTAGCTTTTGGTTCCCACGGTGCCCTGACTTTGAAGAAATGAATTGTTTACAGATTGGCTGACGTCTGCAACCACGGTATCTCTATATTTTTCAAAGAAAGAGGAATATGCTCTCATCTCATAGCGTATTTCGGTCGCGACGCTTCCGGACACCTCGTAATATAGATCCTTATCAGCGCTGTAAAGAGCGTTGCTGACGTACTCGTAGAGATTGAGATAACCGCTATATCTTATATAGGGATCGTCGGACGCATCGCATACGAGAAACGCTATGAAGTTTGCCTCGTCCTCACGTGAGATACCGCGCTGATGTGCCATTTCGTGGGCACAGGTGTAGGGGAGAGTATAGTCGGGGAAGTTTATATTTACGTTTGATTCACCGGTAAAGAAGGTATACACGCCGGCTATATGAGTATACGTCCAGGGCTCGCTCAAAACGACTTGCTTCGGTCTCGAGTAAAAGCTTTGGATGAAGCTGTGCTCGGATGAGAGCTTTTTGTAGGCGTCATTGAGCTTATCCGTCATTTCTCTGAAGGAATAGGGCATAAGCGAGGATGAGTTCGGTACGTAGCCTATTTCATCTGTGAGATCGTTCATTTCGTTAACGAGATACTGTGCGGTATACTTAAGGTCTTGCGGAGAAACAGGAGCCTGCTCAAATCCGAGCTTATCAGCGACCGTCTTTCCTTTATACCCGCCCGCAAAGCCGAAAACGAAGATGATGAGTATTATCGCCAGCACACAAAGCGTTCTTATCGCAAAGCATCCTGTGAGATACCAGGAGGATACGTATTTTTTAGATGCGAGTCTCAACGCCCAGAAGAAGATAACGGGAGCGGAGAGAAGCATCAGCTCTGCGAGTGAGAAGGGTATAAGGTTTGTTATCTGTGCCAGAATGAATCTTATCGGTCCTCCGACGTAGGTCTGTATGAAGTCCGAAAAGGCTTTGCTGTATGAAAACAAGATAAAGCATACGATGGCGGATAGAAGCAGAATGCCTACCGTGATGACGTACGGTGAAAGCATACGTATTTTTTTAGTTGTTTTTTGGCCGTTTCTAAGGGTTACTCCGTCCATTAGATTATATGCTCCTTTGAGTTTTTGTGTGATAAAGCGGATGCTACCGAGCGCATATCATCGGGAAGGTCTGCGCTAAAGGAAATAGGTGTTCCGTCGTTTAGTGTA
>JAZSLE010000140.1:0-14669 GCA_045535215.1 Eubacteriales bacterium | reverse complement strand
GAAGGATATAAATAAGAAAATTTTAAAACCTGTGCGTATATTACCCGCTCGGATTTTTCATTTTTACTACCGTAAAAACATAAACTTTTTTCAAAAAAGCTCTTGACAAAAAAATCTTTCAGTGGTATAATATTATCAGTTAGGTAAACCTAATTGATGTGGTTTATACACTTATTTTCAGAAAGGATAATACTGTGGCAACATTAAGGGATCTCAAGGTAGGACAAAGAGGAAGAGTCTCCAAAGTTCGCGGAGAGGGCGCTGTAAGAAGAAGAATCATGGACATGGGCGTGACCAAAGGAGTGGAGGTCTATGTTAGGAAGGTAGCTCCTCTCGGTGACCCGATAGAAATCAATCTTCGCGGATACGAGCTTTCGCTCAGAAAGTCGGATGCAGAAAATATCGACATTGAATAAACGTGCAGAGTATAGAAGACTCTGCAATAAAAAATCAAACATAGTTAGGACATACTAACACAAGAAGGGGAATTTATGAGTATCAAAATTGCTTTGGCGGGCAATCCGAACTGTGGCAAAACAACACTGTTCAACGCTCTCACGGGACTAAATCAATTCGTAGGAAACTGGCCGGGTGTTACGGTTGAGAAAAAGGAAGGAAAGCTCAAGGGCTATAATGACGTTATAGTGACTGATCTTCCGGGTATATATTCTCTTTCACCGTACACGCTTGAGGAGGTCGTAGCGCGAAAATATCTTGTTGATGAAAGACCTGATGCCATTCTCAATATAATCGACGGCACAAATCTTGAAAGAAACCTTTATCTCACGACACAGCTAACGGAGCTTGGAATACCCGTTGTTTGTGCGATAAATATGATGGACATTGTCAACAAGCGCGGCGACAAGATTGATATCAAAAAGCTTTCCGAGGCGCTCGGAAGCGAAGTGATCGAAATATCAGCGCTCAAGACTACGGGCATTGACGAGGCAATACAAAAGGCGGTCGAGGTCGCAAATCAACACAAAAAACCTATACCGAAGCATGATTTCGGAGGCGCCGTAGAGCATGCACTCGCTCATATTGAAGAGCTTATACTTCACGACGTTGACAAGGAAAAGCAGCGTTGGCTCGCAATAAAGCTGTTTGAACGCGACGAAAGAGTAAGAAACGCCCTCAACCTCACAAAAGATCAAATAGACCATATCGAAGAGGATATAAAGTCCTGTGAGGAAGAGCTTGACGACGACGCGGAAAGCATAATTACAAGCGAAAGATACACTTACATATCAAAAATAACCGATGTATGCTACAAAAAGAAGCATAAAAACAGACTTTCGGTTTCGGATAGAATAGATAAGGTACTGACGAACAGATTTGCCGCTCTTCCGATATTTGCACTTATAATGTTCCTTGTGTATTATATATCGGTATCTACCGTAGGAACGTTATCCACCGATTGGGCAAACGACGGAGTATTCGGAGATGGATGGCACCTTCTCGGAATAGGCGCAGGCGAATACGGTGCGGCAGTTGAAGAATACGCGGTTCCGTCCGCTCAGATAAAAGCGTTTGAGGACGCCGCAGAGAAAGCCGGCCTTGATCCCTTAAGCGCGACCGATCTCATTGCAATAGCGCGTTTATACGATGAGAGCACGGGAGACGTCATAGAGGAAATAGAAACAACGTATACGGCATATGTTGCAGCGCGTGAGCTTGAGGAGCCCGACCCTACGGCGTACGGAGTGTGGGTTCCCGGAATTCCCGTTATTCTCGAGAACGGACTTGATGCAATAAACTGCGCAGACTGGCTCAAGAGCCTCATTCTTGACGGTATTGTAGGCGGCGTGGGATCGGTGCTCGGCTTCGTTCCTCAGCTTCTCGTTCTCTTTGTTCTCCTCGCATTCCTTGAGGGATGCGGCTATATGTCAAGAATAGCGTTCATCCTTGACAGAGTGTTCCGTAAGTTCGGTCTTTCGGGCAAATCCTTCATTCCGATACTTATCGGTACGGGATGCGGTGTTCCCGGTATAATGGCATCGCGAACCATCGAAAACGAGCGCGACAGGCGAATGACCGTTATAACTACAACCTTTATTCCCTGCAGTGCAAAGCTCCCCATAATCGCCCTTATTGCAGGCGCACTTTTCGGTGGAGCTTGGTGGGTAGCACCCAGCGCGTACTTTATAGGAATCGCCGCGATAGTTATCTCCGGAATCATACTTAAAAAGACAAAACTGTTTGCGGGAGACGTTGCTCCCTTCATAATGGAGCTTCCCGCATACCACCTGCCCACATTCGGAAGCGTAATGCGTGCCATGTGGGAAAGAGGATGGTCCTTCATCAAGAAGGCGGGAACGGTAATACTTCTCTCCTCTATGGTGCTTTGGTTCCTTATGGGATTCGGATTTAAAAACGGCAGCTTCGGAATGGTCGACGACCTCAACAAATCGGTGCTTGCAAGCGTAGGTAGCCACCTCGCGTGGATATTCGCACCCATAGGATTTGGAAATTGGCAGAGTGCTGTTGCTGTTATCACGGGACTTATAGCAAAGGAAAATGTTGTTGCTACCTTCGGAACAATATTCGGCGGAGTTGAAGTGGCGGAAAGCGGATGGCAGGTATGGACAAGCCTTCGTGAGATATTCACTCCCCTTGCAGCATACTCCTTCCTCGTATTCAACCTTCTTTGTGCTCCTTGCTTTGCAGCGATGGGCGCGATCAAGCGAGAGATGAACAGCGGAAGATGGACCTTATTTGCGATCGCATACCAGTGCGTTTTCGCATACGCCGTATCTCTTATGATATATCAGATAGGCGCACTCTTCACAGGTACATTCAACGTTATAGGCCTAATTTTCGCATTCCTTGTGCTTGCGCTTATGATCATCCTTCTTTTCAGGCCCGAAAAGAAGACAAGCAAACAATAAACTAAGAAAAAAGGTAACTCATTATGTTTGATTTTTTGGTACAAAACATTGGAACGATTGCCGTTGCTTTGGTGCTGATCGCTATTGTTTCCCTCATAATACTCTATATGCGATCCCAGAAAAAAAGCGGCAGATCGGCAGTATGCGGATGTAACTGTAAGAACTGCTCCTGCTCGTGTTGCTTCCAAAGTAACAAACAAAATCATTAAAAAAGCGAACAACCGCGACTGCACAAGTTCGTTAAAAACAGACAATTGCTCCCCTCCTACGGTAGAACGGAAATATATCTACCGTAGGAGGAATTTTTATGCCAAAAGAATATCGTCACACAAAACAATACCGCGATTAAAAGCAGAAGACCAAACAAGAGCAAAAATAGAAAACAAATCAAGCTTCAGCAAGGAGCAAATCCATAACTTTATCTCACGTCACAATGAAAAGCAACGCAAAATCGCGGCAGGAACAATAATCAAGAATAAAGCAGGTCTATAAAGAATAGTTCTACAATAATTAACGTATTCAACTCAAAAAAACTGACACCGCTTGAAAAGCGATGTCAGTTCATTACCTGAATTTTAAGATTTTCTGCCACAGTTTTTTTGTGCTGTCCGCACATTTTGGGGCAGTTTACGACCGGTACGAGACGCAGGTGTTTTTCATTTTGTACAAGCATTATTTCTGCTCTGCATCGTCTGTTTTTTTGAATACGAACAGCTTGCTGAGAACGTAGTTTCCTATAACGACCAATATCGACGCAAGAAGCTTTGATATAAGGTCTGCGCTTACGTCCAATCCAAGAGGACCGATCGCTACCGTAAAGGTCTTGTAGCCCACAAATCCGAGTATTGCAAGCGTCGAGAAGGTAACCACCGTGTCAAGAAGAAGAGTTGCAAGTCTTGATGTTGAAAACTCAATAAGCTTTCTTACAACGTACCTTGCTTCATTATTGTTGTCAAGGAAAACGTATTTCTTGTTCGTAAAGAATGCAACAAGCACTCCCGCTACCCACGCCACGACCTGCGCTATCATTCTGTACCAATACAGCGCAAGTGATTCGTCATGGTATCCGAAGATCGTCTTTGCACCCCAGATTATACCGAAGTATACTACCCAGTTTACAACGGTGGTTATAACACCGAAAACGAGATAAACGATTATCTCTCTATACTTTTTCAAAAATTCTTTCATTTTTTCACCGATCCACGTATCAAGAGATAGTATACGTAGTTCCCTCTCTTGTGTCTGTCAGAGTCACTCCCTTGGATGAAAGATAAACTCTGATCTCATCCGCGCGGGCAAAATTCTTTGCCTTCTTTGCAGCGGTACGCTCTGCGATAAGAGCCTCTATCTCCTTAACGAAATCAGCGTCTACGTTGCTGTCGGTCATACTCTGAGCATCGTTCTCCTTGCATTCTCTTGCCGCACTTATAAGGTTAAGCGAAAGAACCTTGTCAAACTCGGAGATAAGATATACCTTTGTCGCATCGTTTACGTCATCCTTGAGAAGATCGTACACCTCTGTTATGGCAAGAGAGGTATTGAGATCGTTGTCCATTGCCTCGGAAAATGCGGCCTTGTGCTTCTCAACTGCAGCAGTGTCAAGTGCTTCCTTACTGTCAAGATCAAGAGACGCTACACGAGATACAAGTTTTTCGTATGCCTGCTTCGTGTTGTCCAAGCCCTCATACGAGAATACGAGAGATCTTCTGTAGTGAGACTGGAGGCAGAACAATCTGTACACCATAGGATCGTATCCCTTGCTCTGAAGCAATGAAAGTGTAAGAAACTCTCCGCTTGATTTAGACATTTTTCCGCTCGACGTGTTAAGATGGAGCACGTGGAACCAATGGCCACACCACTTGTGACCGATATACGCCTCGCTCTGCGCTATTTCGTTTGTATGGTGAGGGAATGCATTATCTATACCGCCGCAGTGAAGGTCAAGGCGGTCCCCGAGATGCTTAAGACTTATAGCGGAGCACTCGATATGCCATCCGGGATATCCTACGCCCCAGGGGCTGTCCCACTTAAGCTCCTGATCCTCGAACTTTGATTTTGTAAACCAAAGAACAAAGTCGGTCTTGTTTTTCTTCGCCTTATCCTCTTCAACGCCATCTCTTACACCTACTGCGAGATCCTCTGCGTCGTGCTTATTGAAAACATAGTACTCGTCAAGCTTTGAGGTATCAAAATAAACGTTACCCTCAGATACGTACGCATAACCCTTATCGATAAGTCCCTGAACCATCTCAATAAATTCGGGTATGCATCCGGTAGCGGGCTCGATAACGTCCGGCTTCTTGATATTGAGCTTTTCGCAATCTGCAAAGAAAGCGTCGGTATAGAATTTTGCTATCTCCATTACCGTCTTTTTCTCTCGCTTCGCGCCCTTGAGCAACTTATCCTCACCCGTATCGGCATCGCTTGAAAGATGTCCGACGTCGGTAATATTCATAACGCGCTTTACGTCGTATCCGTCATAGCGCAAATACTTTTCAAGAATATCCTCCATGATATAGGAACGAAGATTTCCTATATGAGCATAATGATATACCGTAGGTCCGCAGGTATACATACGTACCTTACCGGGTTCATAGGTAACAAAATCATCTTTTGTGTGTGTCAACGTGTTGTACAGCTTCATTCTTTATCGTCCTCCGTTATATTGTCGCATACGGTATTTCCTTTTTGTTTAAGCTCGTCAAGCTCTTTTCTGAGCTTGAGTATTTTTATTTCAAGTGCGCAAAGCTGCTGGCTCGTGGGGTCGGGAAGATGTATCTGGTCTATATCCGAAATCACACGCTCACCCTTTTGCTTTACTACCCTCGCGGGAACTCCCACAGCAGTTGAATGCTCGGGAATATCCGACAGGACCACTGCACCTGCGGCTATCTTTGAGTTGTCGCCGACGTTAAGGGGCCCGAGCACCTTTGCACCCGCTCCGACCATTATATTATTGCCGAGCGTGGGGTGTCTCTTTCCCTTATCCTTACCCGTACCGCCGAGAGTTACTCCCTGATATATGGTACAGTTGTCGCCTATCTCCGTGGTCTCTCCGATAACGACGCCCATTCCGTGGTCTATAAACAATCCCTTTCCGATAGTCGCTCCAGGATGTATCTCTATGCCGGTAAACCATCTTGCTACCTGGCTTATTGCCCTTGCGGAAAAATAGTGTCCCGACGTATAAAGCTTGTTTGCGGCTCTATACGCGATCACGGCGTGAACGCCCGAATAAAGGAGAAGTATCTCAACGTTGCTTTTTGCGGCAGGGTCTCTTTCCTTTATCGTCTCTATATCCTCGATTATCATCCGTGTTGCGTTTTTGATAGATGCTATGCCACCCTTCACTCTGTCCACAAGACTGAGTGAGGAGGTCTTTCTCGCATGCAAGGGCTTTCCCGTCCTTGAATCGATAAAGTATCTGTCTCCGTTTTTATCGGTAACAAGCTTGTATACCTTCAAATCTGATTTTTCCATAATGTTGTCTCCGATCCTTCGGGAAATGTCATTTTGCCGCCATAGCGCTTATGTCGGCATCGGTAAGCTTATATATCTTATCCTTGAAGTTGTAGTTGTATATGGACAACGTAGCGTATGATTCAAGCGGCTCTCCATCGTCATCCGTTTGCTCATATCTTATGTCGTCACTGTAATTTATGTCACAAAACAGTCCGAGTGTTGTAGCCTTATCAAAATCCACGCCCTTGAAGACACATCTGACGTAATTGTAGCGTCCTGCGGTATGATACTCGATCTTGCTCGGAAGGATGCGCTCGAGCGTATAGTTCGCAGGATCGTTGTAATCTACGGTCTCTTCCGTAGTTTCTGCACCGTCCTCATCGTAAACGATATCGCCTACAGCTGACTTAACTACAAGAGAATATTCGAATATGTTCGTTTTGTTTCGGTCTATCGCTACAGTAAGTCCGTAATCCTCAGCGACTCTTTCAAGTGTGCTCACGTTATACTTGAACACCACCTGCACCTCGTCGGCGCCGTTTGCTATAACATAGGATGCGACCGAAAAGTATCCGTACGTATCATCGTTTGTGTTGTATTTCGTATGTGTCTGATATATGAATCCTTCGCTTCCGACATCTGACTGATACAATGCGATAAGGTCATCGTCAACGTAAAGGTCCTTGAACTTGTCGGGGATGGAATCAACGTCGCACATTCTGAATATAAGCAGCGCGTAAACGCCGACTATAAGAAGCACGAAAAGTACTTTTATCGTAAGTTTAATGTATTTGAACGCAGCGCTCATTTAGGGGATATGCCTCCGTAAAATTATATTTTTTCAGCATCCTGTGCTATACGTCTGAGGCGCTTCATAACGTTGTTTCCGCCTCTTCCGAAGTAGTCGTGTAATATGGAATATTCCTCGTACAGCTTGTCGTATACGAGAGTATTCTCCTTTATGGGCTCATACTCTGCGATAAACGGAGCCGCCATCTTCTCTGCCGCCTCGGAAAGCGAAGCGTAGCCGCCGTTTTTTTCTCCCGCGTTCACCGCCGCATATATGGCTGAAGCAAGTGCGGGGATCTGAGATGCGGAGGAGACCTTTACACTTACGTTGAGAACGTCCGCAAGCATCTGCATTGCAAACGGGTCCTTCTTCGCTATACCGCCGCCCGCGTGGATAGCCTTGATATCAAGTCCGCCCTCGGATAAGGTATCGAATATCTTTCTTACCGCAAACGCGGTAGACTCGAGAAGTGCTCTGTATATCTCGTGGGGCTTTGAATTGAGGGTAAGTCCGACAATAAGTCCCGAAAGGTTTCCGTCTATCAGAACGTTTCTGTTTCCGTTCCACCAGTCAAGCGCAACGAGTCCGCTTTGTCCCGGCTTCTGCTCTGCCGCCTTTATAGTCAAAAGCTTTATTACGGGTATTCCCTTCTCCTCTGCCTCGCGCTTGTACTCGGCAGGAACGCAGTTGTTACAGAACCAAGCAAAGAGGTCTCCGTAGCAGCAAAGTCCCGCCTCGTAGCCGTAATAATTCGGAAGGACTCCGTTTTGTACGACTCCGCAGATTCCGTTTATTCCGTAATACTTGTCATCTACCGTCATAAAACACGCACTCGTTCCGAGGACCGCGCTGACGATACCCGGTCTGTCCACTGCAAGCGCAGGAGCAGCAACGTGTGCATCGGGGAACGGTACCGAAACGGTAATGCCGGGTAGCAATCCGAGTCTCTCTGCCCATTCGCCGCAAAGGCATCCCGCCTTCGTAAACTGATCCTTAACGGGATAGAATTTATCCGAGACGACCGTACCGAAGCCCTGCGAGAGTTCCTCAAGCACCTCGGGCGCGATAAATCCCGCATTACAGTCGTAAAGTGCCTTATATGCCGCAAACATATATCCGTAGCATCTTTCACCCGTTAGGAGATAAGTCACCCAATCGCCCGCCTCGCAAAAGTATCTGCAGTATGAATAGACCTCGGGCGCCTCTTCGTACACCTGAAGCACCTTGGGGAGCATCCACTCGCTCGACACCTTCTTACCGAATGCATCCAACCTCTTGTCTCCGTGAGCCTCAAGAAGCGCGGTTATTCTGTCCGCATAGGGCTGCGCCGCATGATGCTTCCACAACTTAACGTACGCATGCGGCTCGTTTGCAAACTGCTCAA
Source organism: Eubacteriales bacterium (assembly GCA_045535215.1). Lineage (GTDB taxonomy): Bacteria > Bacillota > Clostridia > Oscillospirales > CAG-272 > SIG640. The sequence continues at coordinate 6,145 of JAZSLE010000140.1, read as the reverse complement.
GCTCGCAAAGAGGAGTTCCGTCCTCCGTTGTGGGAAGAACAGTACAAGTGGTAAAATCAACACCTATCGCGATAATATCCTCGCGTCGTACTCCCGACTGCAAGATAGCCTGAGGTACGGTATATTCAAGCACTTTTACGTAATCTGTCGGATGCTGAAGAGCATAGTCAGCGGGAAGCTCCTTGCCGCAGGGTATGCTTTCGGACATAACACCGTGAGGATAATCCATAGCAACGTCTGCCACAATATTTCCGTTTGACGTATCAACGATGACACATCTTCCGGAGAGTGTTCCGAAATCTACCCCTATCGTATACTTAGACATACAGCACCTCCATATCCTACCAAACGTCAAGCATAATATTTAATATTACTTATTATACAGCATATTACCCACTTTGTCAAAGCCCTTGTGCGAAAGTTTTTATTTTTTTTACATTTGTCTAAAAGGTAGATAAAAGAGTATACAAAATAGTGCTTGAAATATCTTCGAGCCGATGATATAATATACGCAGCATAGAGCCGGAGGTATAAAATGTACACCTACAGAGCCACTCGTAAAAGTATAAAGGGAGTCGTCGTTTCGGCAACCTTAACGGCAGCATCTGCCTTTTTGTTTATTTTCAGTATAACCAACGCACCCGCGTATAAGAGCATCTTTCAGCTCGCATCGGTGGTGATCATCACCTTTGCAGTGCTGTTTTTGTCAAGATTCGTCATAACCGTTTACGAATATACCGTAGATGGAGATCTTTTCACCGTCAAGGAAAAGCGCGGAAACAAATTCATCGTAAGCGCGAGAATAAACGTTTCGGATATAGCCGAGGTGCTATGCATATCAAACGGTAGAATGCCAAAGTCCGGACCGCTTCGCAGAAAAACCTACGATTACCGTCCCGATCTTTTGCCGAAAGAATACTGTATGATCACAGTACGCAACCGAAGCTACTGCGACGACGGTGAGGAGCTTTGCATTCTGATACAGCCGGATGAAATATTAAAGCGCATGCTGTCATAGACCGACAGCATACGCTTTTTTCTTTATCCTTAATTTACTTTGATATGCAGATATATCCGCCCGCGGTGAGCCAATCGTACTCGACGGTTGCTGCTGAGGAATAATACGTACCGTTGAAGAACCATTTCGCCTCAACGTACTCGCTTACCGCACCGTTCTCCAACTTAAGAGCAATCTGCTGTGTGGTAAGAACTATGTCTATCTTTTTCGTTCTGTCCGTATAGTTTATTCTCTCGGACGAAAATCTCAGGCTTTCCTCTCCAAACGTTATCACTCCGAGATCAACACGTGGGGAAACGTAAAGCTCATAGGTATTGAGAACGACGTTTACGTTAACGTACGCGACGTCGTTTTCTATTCTGTCAAGCTTCCAATCAAGCCTGTATCCGAGGGACGTTCCCGTATTCATTTCGAAGCTTCCTTCAGTAGCAAACGGCGCGGGAGGAGCGGTAGTTACCGCATCGGTCGTAACGGTGTCCGAATCGCTTGCCGACTCAGAGGCGGGCGTCGTGGTAACATTCGGTTCGGTTGTTGAGTCTCCGACGGGCGTCGTCTTGTCCTCGCCGCCGGTCGTCACGTCAGTAGCGACGGGTGTCGTAACAGCGTCTGTAACGTCTCCCGTGCCGTTATCATTCGGCGGATCGCTCTCATTTTCGCGGCATCCGACGAAAAACGCGAAACAAATACAGATCATCAAAGCAAATAACACTGTATAAAATAGTGCTGATGTACATTTTTTGTTTTTCATAAGACCTCCGATCAGATCAATACTGTTTGTCGGCAATTGATGTCGCGAGCTTGTCACATCTCTCGTTGTATGCGTGACCGTTATGGCCCTTGACCCATACAAGCGTTATGACGTGCCTTTCATACAACGGTACGAGCTCCTTCCAGAGATCGTCGTTAAGAGCCTTCTTCCCGTCCGGCTTCCGCCAGTTTCTCTGCTGCCAGGAATAGACCCATCCAAGCTTCAATGCGTCCACAACGTACTTAGAGTCCGAATAAAGCGTTACCTCACACTTTTCCTTTAAGGCACGAAGTCCCTCAATGACGGCGGTAAGCTCCATTCTGTTGTTGGTGGTCTCTCTTTCGCCGCCGCAAAGCTCTTTTTCAATACCGTTGTACACGAGTACAACTCCCCAACCGCCGGGTCCGGGATTGCCCCTGCAAGCGCCGTCGGTATATATATCTACGTGCTTCAAAACGTCCTCCGTAAGAAATAAAATCACTAATTAGGTCAATTTTATTATAACACAACTATGTGAACAAGTCAATAATTTTAAGTAAACTCGCTTTTTTGGAAGTCTTATGCGGAATGTTACGGCAATTTTGGCATAATATAATCTGTCAAAGTGGATCAAAGGTCTTGCATTTTTTGTTTTTTTGTTGTATAATATAGTTATCCGTATGCATTTTTATTCAACGCAAAACACCGAACTTACGGCGAAAGGGACTCAATATGAGAAAAGAAGCAAAAGCTGAAAACGTCATCGACGTATCAGAAGAAAGAACGGTATCCGAGATAAATACAAACGAAAAGCCAAAGTACAAAAAGAGATTCGGTGACCGAAGCGACGGTCGCAAGCTTCGCACCATCACACCCATGCTCAAAATAATGCCGTACATAATGGAGAGAAGAAGTGACGCCTGCAACACCTATGCGGACAGCTTTGATGTTTCCAGAATAGACGAAACTGTAAGAGCAAAGGTTCGCGAGGGAAAAACAAGCTTCAGTCTGCTCCATATAATTCTTGCCGCATACGTAAGAACGGTATCACAGCGCCCTGCGATAAACCGTTTTGTAAGCGGACAGAAGATATACGCAAGAAACAATATTCTCGTCAATATGTCCATCAAGAGAGAGATGTCCATAGACTCTCCCGACACGATGATAAAGGTCGAATTCGATCCTCACGACACGCTTGACGACGTATACGAAAAATTCAACACCACGGTCGAGCGCGTTCTCTCTCAATCGTTGGAGGATAATGACTTTGAGGTCGTAAACAGACTTCTTCTGTTCATCCCCGGCGTTATGCTGAGATTTGCGATACACACTCTCAGTCACCTCGACTACTTCGGAAAACTCCCGAAGAAGCTTCTTCACGTCAGCCCCTTCCACGGCTCGATGATAATCACAAGCATGGGCTCTCTCGGCATAAAACCGATATATCACCATATTTACGACTTCGGCAACCTTCCCGTTTTCATTTCCTACGGTGCAAAGAGAACGGTAGTCAGCGTAGACATCAACGGAAACATCACAAAGAAGAAATTCGTTGACTTCAAGGTAGTCACTGACGAGCGTATATGCGACGGATACTATTATGCATCCTGCTTTAAGCTTTTGAAGAAATACATAGAGAATCCTTCCATCCTCGAGACTCCTCCGGAGAAAGTCTTCTATGACTGCGAATAATTACGAACACACGGGGAAATAGTATTATGGAAAAAGACCTTATAGAAACTACGGTTACAAGCGAGCTCATATTTGACGGAAAGATAGTCCAGCTTTACAGAGACACCGTAAGACTTCCCGACGGCGCGGAGACCTTTCGCGAGGTAGTACGCCATCTCGGTGCGGTCGCAGTGCTTCCGCTGACAGACGACGGTGAGGTAATATTCGTAAAGCAGTATAGATATCCGTTTTCGCAGGTGCTCACCGAGATACCTGCGGGAAAGCTGGACAGTCCCGACGAGGATCCGGTAGAGGCGGCAATGCGAGAGCTTCGCGAAGAGACAGGAGTTACCTGCGAGAAGCTCACGTACATCGGTGATATATATCCGTCGGTAGCGATACTTGACGAGGTAATACATATGTACTGTGCGCAGGGTCTCTCTTACGGACAAAGCACTCCCGATGAAGGTGAATTTTTAAACGTTTTAAGAATTCCGATCGACGAAGCGTTCGAAATGGTGCTTTCCGGAGAGATAAAGGACTCAAAGACACAAGCTGCAATACTTAAAGTCAAGGCTCTTAGGGAGAATAAAAAATTATGAAGCTAAATTACAAAAAGACATTCTTTGTCGGAGCTGCATTTATGGCCATATGCGCGTTTTGGCAGCTGTACGACAATATCGTTCCCCTTATACTTCTGAACACATTCGCGATACGCGAAACGGCAAGAGGCTTTATCATGGCACTTGACAATATACTTGCCCTTGTGCTGCTTCCCGTATTCGGAATGCTCTCCGACAGGACGAACACAAAAATAGGCAAGAGAATGCCGTATATTCTGATAGGATCGTTCGTATCCGCAATACTTATGGTTTTTTTGCCGATAGCCGACAACACCGTAAACATCGTTCTCTTTATAACGATGCTCGGCGCCGTACTCGTTTCAATGGGTATATTCCGCTCGCCCGCGGTATCACTTATGCCCGACGTAACACCGAAGCCACTGCGCTCAAAGGCTAACGCCGTAATAAATCTTATGGGCGCTCTCGGCGGCATCTTCACCTTGGCTATAACCGCGGTGCTGGCAAGCTCCGCCGGTGAAAAACCGAATTATTTCCCGCATTTCTGTCTCGTTGCGATACTTATGGTCGTGGCAGCAGTCTTCCTCTTCTTTACGATAAACGAGAACAAGGAGGTCGCACTTGTCGCAGAGTACGAAAAGGAGCATCCCTCGGAGCTTGACGCTGAGGAAGCAAACGTAAACAAAGGCAAAAAGCTCTCCCGTCCCGTGCTCGTCAGTATGGCGTTCCTTTTGTCTGCGGTAGTATTCTGGTTTATGGCATACAACGCGGTAACGACGGCGTTTTCATCCTATACCGAAGCGGTTTGGGGACTCGGAAGCGGCGGATACGCAAACTGCCTTATGATCGCAACCGCTGCGGCGGTCGTCTCTTATATTCCGGTCGGATTCATATCCTCGAAGCTCGGAAGAAAAAAGGTGATCCTCGCCGGCATCGTACTGATGGCTGTAGCATTTACAAGCGTTGCACTCGTAAATACCTATTCCGACCTCCTTGTTCTTGCATTCGTTGCGGTCGGTATCGGATGGGCGGCTATAAACGTAAACTCGTATCCCATGGTGGTTGAGATGGCGCTCGACGGAGACATCGGAAAATATACCGGTCTCTATTACACCTTCTCTATGGCGGCTCAGATACTTACTCCCATACTCAGCGGAGCATTGCTTGAGCACGTCTCCTACCGTACTCTCTTCCCCTATTCAGCCATATTTATGGCACTCGCATTCGTATCCATGATATTTGTAAGACACGGTGACAGGATAGCCGTAAGCGAAAAGAAGGAAGAAAAGAAGGCATGACGGCAACTATAATATTTTTGGCGGTAGTCTGTATAGTGGCGGCGATATACGTATTTCTGATCGCGCCGTCTCACGATACCGATAAGATCAGCCGTGAGCTGATGGTACCGTACGCGCACCGCGGACTTCATTCAAGAGGGATACCCGAAAACTCAATGTCTGCCTTCATTGAGGCGGCAAGTCGTGGCTACGGAATAGAGCTTGATATACAGCTCTCGCGAGACGGAAAGGTCGTGGTTTTTCACGACAGCTCACTGTACCGCATGTGTAAGCTCAACAAAAAGGTGTCCGATCTTACCTATGCCGAGCTTTCCGAGCTCCGTCTCGGGGACTCGGACGAGCAAATACCGCTTTTCTCGGAGGTTCTTGAAAGAATAGCCGGTATCGTACCCCTGCTCATTGAATTCAAGGGCGTGGACGCGGATACCTCGCTTTGTGAGAAGGCGTTCACACTGCTTGACTCATACACAGGGCCGTTTTGTGTAGAATCCTTCAATCCGATGATCATTCGCTATATAAGACAACACCGTCCCGAATTCATAAGAGGTCAGCTTATAACGATACTTTCCAAAAACGACTTTGAAGGACCGGCGATAATACGCTTTATGCTCTCGCACATGCTTTTGAATGTTTTGTCCCGACCGCACTTTATCGCGTACGATCTTCACAAGAAGCCTTCGTTCGGGATCAGGATAGCATCGTCTATCCTCGGAGCTAAAAAATTCGCATGGACGATAAGAAGCGTTCCGGATTATCTCGCACTCAAGGAGGAGCGTATCGTCTCCATTTTTGAAAATTTCGACCCACAGAGTAAGCAATAAAGCAAAAAAGCACCGCACCAAGTCGGAGG
>JAZSLE010000220.1:0-2487 GCA_045535215.1 Eubacteriales bacterium | reverse complement strand
CGTTTTCTAGCGAACAATATGAGCCAACGAAGACCCAAAGTCTGACGGCGCTCTGCTCTAACATCCATAGGAACCTGGTAAGTGGAACCACCTACACGGCGAGCCTTTACTTCAAGTGAAGGCATGATGTTCTCAAGAGCTGCCTTAAATACGTCGAGCGGGTTCTCACCTGTCTTCGCCTCGATTGCTGCAAATGCATCGTAAACGATCTTCTGTGCTACACCCTTCTTACCGTCAAGCATTACGTTGTTAACAAGCTTTGTTACGAGCTTGGAGTTGTAAAGCGGATCCGGCAAAACGTCTCTTTTGGATATACGACCTCTTCTGGGCACTGTTCTTCCCTCCTTCATTAATAATAGATGAAATCATAGGTACTCGAAAGCATACTTCCGTAAGCGCACGTCAGTCACGATATAAACTCAAATAAAAAGTTATATTATAAAGACGGGCTTGTCAATGCTTTAAACCTATATGACCGGATTATTTCTTCGGTCTCTTTGCGCCGTATTTAGAACGGCTCTGCTTGCGGTTTGCAACGCCTTGTGCGTCAAGGGTTCCGCGGATGATGTGATAACGTACACCGGGAAGGTCACGTACTCTTCCGCCTCTGATGAGAACAACAGAGTGCTCCTGAAGGTTGTGTCCGATTCCGGGAATGTAGGTTGTAGCCTCAAGACCGTTTGTAAGTCTTACTCTTGCTACCTTACGGAGAGCGGAGTTAGGCTTCTTAGGTGTCTTGGTATAAACCTTAGTGCATACGCCTCTTTTCTGAGGTGCGCTAAGATCCGTAGCTACGTTGTCCAATGTGTTGAATCCCTTTTGAAGTACGGGAGACTTGGACTTGTATACCTTATCACTACGTCCCTGTCTAACAAGCTGGTTAAAGGTTGGCATTTCGTTCCTCCTTCTTTAGTATTTGAGCTTAGATCGAAACAAAATTTGTACACTTTATTTCGTCTTTTGTTATAAGTCATGGCATTATCCCAGGACATTACATCATATTATATCATTTTCAAGTGTATTTGTCAAGGGAATTATTGAAGTAAACAAAAAATCTCTCTATTGCACACTTTTTAAAATATTTTTGCATCTTTTTTGTGCATAAATTCAACAAAGCCTTTTATATAAAAAAGCAAGGCATCAGACGATGCCCTGCTTTAATAAAGCACTTATCAGGAAATATCGGATGCAGTGTCGGCACCGTAGCGACCGTTCTGCTTTTCGATATCGATGTTATGATAGCAGCCCATACCCGTACCAGCGGGGATAAGCTTACCGATAAGAACGTTCTCCTTAAGACCGATGAGGTTATCGACCTTACCCTTGATAGCCGCCTCGGCAAGAACCTTTGTCGTCTCCTGGAAGGAAGCGGCAGAGAGGAAGGATGTCGTCTGAAGAGCAGCCTTGGTAATACCGAGGAGCACTACGGATGCCTCGGGAAGCTCAAGTCCGATCTCGCCGGCGTCTATTCTCGCCTGGATGGAATCAACGATTCCCATGAACTCTATCATATCAACAACAGAGCCCATAAGGAGATCCGAGGATCCCACCTTCTCAACGCGAACCTTTCTTGTCATCTGGCGCGCGATGATCTCGATGTGCTTGTCATTTACGTTAACCGACTGAGAACGGTAAACCTTCTGAATTTCCTTGGTGATGTAGTCGTAAACCGCATCAAGTCCGAGGATTCTCATAATATCGGAAGGAGCCTTGTTACCTTCGGTAAGTCCCATACCAAGATCAACGTGCTGACCGTCAACGATGTTGAGTCTTGTTCCGTAGGGAACCATTATCTTGATATGCTCTGTTCCGTCATCGGGAACGATAGTAAGCTCGTGAACGTTGTTTTCGCCAAGCTCAACGTATACAGTTCCTGCCTTTTCAGCCATAACGGACGTCTTCTTGGGAGTTCTGGCCTCGAAGAGCTCTTCAACTCTGGGAAGACCCTGTGTAATATCCGAACCTGCGACACCACCGGAGTGGAAGGTACGCATCGTAAGCTGTGTACCGGGCTCACCGATAGACTGTGCTGCGATAACACCGACCGCCTCACCGATGTTAACAGGCTTACCGGAAGCAAGGTCAGCACCGTAGCAGTGAGCACATATACCGTGCTTGGAGCGGCAGTTGTAAATGGTTCTGATATATACTCTTTCAATGCCTGCAGCAACGATAGCGTCAACAGCCTCTTCGCTGAGCATTGTATTTCTGGGAACGATGATGTTTCCGTTAGCGTCCTTAACGTCGCCGTCATCACAGTTTGCTGTGTAACGACCGACAAGTCTATCCTTAAGCGGCTCAATTACCTCATTGCCCTCAACTACAGCGCTTATCCAAGCACCCTTTGTTGTATGGCAATCGTCGTCTCTTACTATAACGTCCTGAGATACGTCTACGAGACGTCTTGTAAGGTAACCGGAGTCAAGTCGGATCGTAGCCATGTCGTTCTGTGAGCCAAGGAGTTGTAGTTAACACTTGTCTTCCTAA
>JAZSLE010000142.1:0-2272 GCA_045535215.1 Eubacteriales bacterium | reverse complement strand
TCGCTCTCGGATAAGCAGACGGTACTTACTATCATTGAGGAAATACTCGGAGAGGTCAGATTTGAAAAGGCTACTTATACGACGGTGCAGATGCTTGCGCTTCGCGAAGCAATAAACGGAAAGATAGAAGAGCTGATCTGAAAATAGGCTCCTTGTAAGAAAAGAAAGGAAAAAGGTAAAAAATGAAGAAAATAAATAAGTTCAACAGATTGTTGTCTCTCGTACTTGCCGTATTGATGCTCTTTACGGTAGTGTCCTGCGCTCCGGGCGGAAATACGCAGGATACCACTTCGGGGGAAACTACGGTTCCGCCGGAAATGACTGTTCCCGCAGAGGACATAGAGATAATTAAGGATGGCAAGACCGAATACAGACTTGTTTATTCGGTTTCCAATGCTAAAGAGGTAGTTAACCGCGTGCTCGATCTGCACGTTAAGTTCAGCAAGATGCTTGATTCGGGCAGGATGACTCTCGTTACCGACGAAAGCTTTGAGGAGTCGGCAAAGGAGATCGTTGTCGGAGTAACTTCGAGAAGCGGAAACGATGCGGTGTCAAAACTTCTCGGACAGAAGGACTACGGTGTCGTTTATCATGAGGGTAAGGTGTATATATATGCATACACCCCTGAGAAACTTCTCTTGGCGATAGATCTTTTCATTAACAACTATTGCACCGAAGACAGTGTTGTTGTAAAGAGCAACACGCTTGACCTTGTAAAATACGATTATCAGTTCTCTACGGTAAAGCTTAATGGCGAGGATATAGGCAATTACAAGATAGTTATTCCCAAGGATGCGGGTATTCTTGAAAAGTATGCGGCAGAGAATCTGCGCTCTTATCTCTCCATTATTTGCGGAAGAGTGCTCAGCATCGTAGACGATACGACTGCAGAGACAGAGTGCGAGCTTCTTATCGGTGCTACCAACAGAGCGGCATCCAAGGCGGTTGAAAATACCACCTGCCCTGCGGGACATTATATACTTTACAGAAGCGGCAAGCAGTACGTTATGACCGGTGAAGGATATATGGTCGGCGGCGGCGCAGGTGCTTTGGTAACGAAGCATATGCCCGGATCCGGAACTATAGACGTTACCGACGTTCCGGATCAGCCCAAGGCTGTCAAGTTTACGTTTGAAAAGGCAGAGAACGCTATAATTATGATCGGCGACGGTATGGGTAACAACCATATAGACGCTACGCTTGCAGCAGGTCTTGACGCATTCGTCGCAAGGCAGCTTCCCAATATAGGCGAAGCTGTAACTCACTCGGTATCTTATCCCAGCCCGACAGACTCTGCAGCCGCTGCAACCGCTCTTTCAAGCGGATACAGAACTGTAAACGGATATATCGGTGTGGACAGATACCGCAAGAGCCAGACTAACGTAAGAGAGGTAGCTCACGAGGCGGGAGCAAAGACCGCAGTAATAACTACTGACGTTATAACAGGTGCAACTCCCGGCGGATTTCTTGTACACGTTCCGGATAGAAACGCTACTTCCACCATTCAGGCGCAGATAGACCAGCTTTTGAGTGAGAAAAAAGTAGACTATGCGATAGGCTCGGTAGATGACGAACTTACTTCAAACGTTGCAAATGCCCTTTACGGCATGACCGCTGAGAAGGACAACAGATTCTTCGCTATGGTAGAGGCTGCATATATAGACAAGAGATCACACAGTAACGATATGACTTCGGTTGTAAACATGGTAAAAAGATATAACGACGTAATTGCGTACGTTGTGGAATTTATGCTCTTCCATCCCGATACGGTTCTTGTAATAACTGCAGACCACGAAACTGGCGGTATCACTCTTAACAGAACCACAGGTAGATATTACTTTACAAGCGGAGACCATACAAATACAAACGTTCCCGTATTCGCACTTGGAAATGGAACCGAGATATTCAACGGCAAGGTGGTAGACAACATTGATATTCCGAAGTTCGTTGCAACTATTTTCGGAAACACGACACTCGGCAACTGATCTGAAAAGGACGTGAGCATACGATGAAAACGATGAAGGCTGCAGTTCTTCACGCGGTCGGAAACCTCAGATACGAGAGTGTTTCGATGCCCGTACCGAAGGACGGCGAGGTGCTTTTAAAAGTAAAGGCGGCAGGCGTATGCGGCTCGGATATTCCGCGTGTATACGAGAAGGGAACGTATCATTTCCCGACGATTCCCGGACACGAATTCTCGGGCGAAATAGTAGGCGGAGACGCAGAGCTTATCGGAAAGAGAGCGGCGGTATTTCCCTTACTTCCTTGCAGA
>JAZSLE010000153.1:0-2448 GCA_045535215.1 Eubacteriales bacterium | reverse complement strand
CCGCTTGGCCTCCGACTTGGAGGAACCGAAGTTCGTCGCGTTGCTTCGGTCAACCCCGCCGTATGTCACGGATGTGGAGCTTGTACCGTAGCGTGCCCCTCCGGAGCAATGAACCTCAAGGGCTTCTCTAATAGACAGATCATGGCGGAGGTAGATGCAATATGTCAGTAAACGAAAATAAATTTGAACCCAAGATAGTTGCGTTTTGCTGCAACTGGTGCTCGTATGCAGGCGCCGATCTTGCGGGAACGGGACGTCTCAGCTATCCCGCAAACGTAAAGGTCATCCGCGTACCCTGCTCCTGCCGTGTAAACCCCATGTTTATACTCCGTGCCTTCCAGAAAGGCGCTGACGGTGTTATAATAGCGGGCTGCCACCCCGGAGACTGCCACTATTCCACCGGTAACTATTATGCAAGACGCAGAATGACTCTCCTCTTCTCAATGCTCGATTACCTCGGCATAGAGAGAGAAAGAACGAGAGTTGAATGGATATCCGCGGCAGAAGGTGCAAAGTTTGCCGCAACAATGAGCGAGTTCGTTGAAAAAATAGTCGAGCTCGGTGAGAACAAGAGATTGGAGGACCTCAGATGCAAGAAATAATTTCCGTAATGAAGGAAAGAGCCAAGGCGCTTCTGAACGAGGGACAGGTAAGATGTGTACTCGGATGGAAGAGAGGCGAATTCTTCTATGAGACTACTCCCGCCATATTTGAAACCGCGGATGAGCTCGATGAGCTCGTATACGATGATTTCTGCGGTCCCAACCTTGCAAAGTACCTCATCAGAGAGTGCACCAAGGAGGGAAAGATCCTCGTTTTCGCAAAGCCCTGCGATACTTATTCTATAAACGCACTTCTCCGCGAGCACAGGATCGTAAGAGAGAAGATATACGTTATAGGTGTTGAGTGTGCCGGCAACCTTGATATAAAGAAGATCAAGGCAAAAGGAATAGACGGTGTTATCGGTGTTGTTGACAACGGAAGCACGGTTACTGTAAACACCTTCTACGGCGACCACACGGTCGAAAAGAGCGAGGTCCTTCTCGAGAGATGCCTCTGCTGTAAGGGAAAAGAGCACAAGATATTTGATGAAGCGATAGTTCTCAACGAGGAGAACACAAAGGCGCCCGTAAGCGATAGATTTTCCGAGGTTGCAAAGCTCGGGGAAATGACTGCAGACGAGAGATTTGCGTTTTGGAGAAACGAGCTTTCCCGTTGCATCAGATGTAATGCCTGCAGAAACGTTTGCCCTGCTTGCTCCTGCATCAAATGTGTATTTGATAACGACGACTCGGGAATAGCTTCAAAGGCAAATACCGATAGCTTTGAGGAGAATATGTTCCACATCATCCGCGCGTTCCACGTTACCGGAAGATGTACGGATTGCGGCGAATGCTCAAGAGTATGCCCGCAGGGAATACCGATACACCTTCTCAACCGTAAGTTCATAAAGGATTACAATGAGCTTTACGGAGAATACGTATCGGGTGAGGACAGCGAAACGAAGCCTCCTCTTCTCACATTCACTCAGGAAGATGCTGAGCCGAGCGTAGTAAAGGAAAGAGGTAACTGCTGATGAAAAAGATAAAGCTTTCAAACGCCGGTGTTCTCTTTGATAAGATCGCAGAGGCCCGCAACCTTTACGTTCCCACAAGGTGCGAACAGAGCGTTGAATTCAAGAAATACGGTGAGGGCGAGCTTACGTACGAGTACGTGAACAGCGGTCGCTCTGTAAAGGATTTTTACTTCCCGCAGAGCGAGAATATCGTTGATTTCAAGCTCAAGGGTAAGAGTATAGAGATAGTACCCTCTACCGCAGACGACCTTGATGAAAAATACGTTGTATTCGGTGTCCGTGCCTGCGATGCGGCAAGCTCACTGATACTTGACAGAGTCTTCCTTTCGGATCCCGTGGATTCCTTCTACAAGACTCGCCGCGAAAACGGTATAATTGTTACCCTCGCATGCACAAGACCCTCCGAGACCTGCTTCTGCACGGCATTCGGAATCGATCCCACAAATCCCGGCGCAGACGTTTCCGCATGGATAAGCGGTGAGTACCTCTATCTTGAGTGCAACACCGAAAAGGCAGCCGATATCGCCGAGATCATAGACGGTGTGTGCGAGAGCGCGGATGCAAGCGAGCTTGACGAGACCAAGGCATCAACCAAGGTTATTCTCGATAAACTTCCTCTTGCAAACGTTCCGCTTGATAAGATAAGCGCCAAAACTCTTAAGGAGCTGTTCTATTCAGATAAATGGAAGCATATGTCCGAGTCTTGCCTCGGATGCGGTACTTGTACGTACGTTTGCCCGACATGTCAGTGCTACGATATAAGAGAGTTCGACACGGGTAACGGAGTAAAGAGATTCCGTTGCTGGGACAGCTGCATGTATTCGGATTTTACGAAGATGGCTCACGGCAACCCGAGACTTACTCAGCTTGAA
>JAZSLE010000236.1:0-8390 GCA_045535215.1 Eubacteriales bacterium | reverse complement strand
GCTCACAGAACGACATGGCTACGATCCGACTTCCTACGACGTTGCAAGAGAATACGCCGACAGGTATCCCGATAAGATAGTTCTTCTGCGAAACGAAAGAAACCTCGGACTCAACGAGACGCTCAATAAGTGCCTCGCGGTCGCGAAGGGAGAGCTTATCGCGAGAATGGATGGAGACGATATAGCCGTGCCCGACAGGTTTGAAAAGGAGGTCGCGTTCCTTGACTCGCATCCCGAGATATCGGTGGTGAGCAGTGATATGATACTGTTTGACGAGCGGGGAAGGTGGGGTAGAACGCATTCGAATCCCGCCCCCGCAAAAAGAGACCTCGTTCACGGAACTCCGTTCAGTCACCCGCCCTGTATGGTAAGGCGCGAGGCGTACGAGGCTGTCGGAGGCTACAGCACCGAAAAAAGAACGATGCGCGTTGAGGACTACGACCTTTGGGTCAGAATGTACGAGCACGGCTTTGTCGGCGCTAACATAACCGAGCCTCTTCACCTTATGCGAGACGGCAGAGAGGCAAGATCCAGAAGAAAATTCAAGTACAGAATAAACGAGGCGAAGGTGAGAGCATATGCGGTAAAGCACCTTGGACTCCCGTTTTGGATGTACGTATACGCACTGCGCCCGATACTCGTGGGACTTATGCCTCCGTTTATCTACAAGGCGCTTCACAAAAGAAATCTCAAGGAGACCGAAAATGATACCTGAGGTCATACATTACTGCTGGTTCGGCGGAAACGAGAAAAGCGATCTCTCCAAGCGTTGTATAGAGAGCTGGAGGAGGGTTTGCCCGAGCTACGAGATAGTGGAATGGAACGAGAGCAATTTTGACGTAAACGCAAACGGCTACGTTAAATATTGCTATGAAAATAAGCTTTGGGCATTCCTCAGTGACTACGTAAGGCTCGCGGTCGTGTACGAGCACGGTGGCTTGTACCTTGATACCGACGTTGAGCTTTTGCGCTCTCCCGACTTTCTCATGGGCGAGGAGGCGTTCTTCTCATTCCAGGAAAATGACCTCGTAAACACGGGTCAGGGATTTGGCGCGTGTAAGGGCAACGCTTGCGTAAAGGCAATGCTCGATGAATACGATGCGATAGAGCCGGACGCGGACGGAAGATATCCGACGCAGGCGTGTCCTGCGCTTAATACCGCACCGCTCGTAAAAATGGGGCTTGCGCTTGACGGAAGCAGGCAGACCGTCGGCGGCGCACTCATTCTCCCGATAGAATATATGAATCCCTACGACGACCCGACGGGAAGAATGCGCAAGACCGAAAACACACTGTCTGTACATTGGTATTCAAAGAGTTGGATAAGTAAAAAGGCGGTGCTTCGCTCAAAGCTCACCAGACCCTTCCATCGCCTGTTCGGTAAGAATTGCTTTTCATTCTTAAAGAGAAAGCAAAGGAAAGAGGACAAAAAATGACTGTAACGGTATTTACACCGGCATATAACAGAGCGCACCTGCTCGAGAGACTTTTCGAGTCCTTGCTTTCCCAGACCGATAAGGACTTTGAATGGGTAATAGTGGACGACGGAAGCACCGACGGGACCGAAGCACTCTTAAAAGATATCACAAGCAGGGAATTACCCTTTCCGATCATCTGCGAGAAGCAGGAAAACGGCGGAAAGCACCGCGCGGTGAATAAGGGCGTTTCGCTTGCAAGCGGAGATATATTCTTCACCGTGGATTCGGACGACTACGTAACGCCGGACG
Source organism: Eubacteriales bacterium (assembly GCA_045535215.1). Taxonomy (GTDB): domain Bacteria; phylum Bacillota; class Clostridia; order Oscillospirales; family CAG-272; genus SIG640. The sequence goes on along the minus strand of JAZSLE010000236.1, from coordinate 6,663 downwards.
CGATAGAAAAGATAAAGAAATGGTATAACGCTATCCCCGAGGATGAACGAAGCAGATATGCCGCTGTCTCGGGTGCACGCGGAAGCGAAGACGGTGTCCCGCTCGGCGGAGTTTATACCGAAGCCGAATACGTCGACGCGAGAAACAACGAGAGAGACGGATACGGACTTACGGGAGATCAGGCTGAGGCATACTTCACCGATATTTTAAGGAAATACCCGTTTCCCGAGATCGAGGGAGAGCGGTTCATTACCGAAGAGGTCGTCTGGAATAAGATAGCCGCGGACGGATACCTTATCCGTTGGTACAGCGATATTATCTATATCTGCAAATACCTTGACGGCGGTCTCACAAGCTCTGTCGATAAAAACAGAAGAAACAATCCGAAGGGCGTTCTTCTCTGGGCAAAGGGTACCTTTGAGGCTTATCCGAATTCAAAGAAGAGAAGAATGTCGGCGGTGTATACCTATCGCAAGGCGGTAAAGGGAACAAAGAGCCTTAAGGAGACTGCAAGCGATCTCGGTGTCTCCCGCATCTTCGTGATAATGAGTACGTGCGCGGCATTTGCCGTAAGGACGTTACGCCGTCTGCGTGGCTCAAAATGAAATGAAGCAAATAAAAGCAAATAAAAGCAACAAAAAGCAAAGGAAGAAACGGCTATGCCCGATAACGTAAAGGTTAGTATTATAGTCCCCGTATACAAGGTCGAGAAATATATCCGCAGATGTGTTGATTCGCTTCTCGCGCAGACTCTTGACGGAATAGAGATACTTCTTATAGACGACGGAAGCCCGGACGGCTGCCCCGCGATATGCGACGAGTACGCGAAGAACGACGCGAGAGTAAGAGTCATCCACAAGGAAAACGGCGGCGTATCCTCGGCGAGAAACCTCGGAATAGAAGAGGCGAAGGGCGAGTATATCGCGTTCGTCGACTCGGACGACATCGCATATCCCGAGATGTGCGAGAAAATATATAACGCCGCAGTTGAGAACGATTGCGAGTGCGCTATGTTCGATCCCGTCGTTATAGACCCGAAGGGCAACGAGCATATAGACTCGATAGACGGTCTTGACAGCTCGTGCATCCTTGAAAAGAAGGACTTTACACCCTACCTTCTGACTATATTTGCGGGTGCGGTGTGGAGATGCCTCTTCAAGAAGCAGCTGCTTATGGATAAGGGCATACTTTTTCCGCTCGGACTCAAGCTTTCCGAGGACAGAATATTCAATATCTGCGCATTCGGTGCGGCAAACAAAATATATTATCTCAGAGAGCCGCTCTACAGATACTACATTCTCTCCGAGGGTGCCTGCAAGAAGTTCTATCCCGATTATATGCAGATAGTACACGATACCGACCGACTTACCGAGGAGGCACTCGACAAGTATTGGGACGAGTCGTTCAAGCCGATATACAAGGAGCTCGTTATAATAAACGGCTCACTTATAAACGTATACTCGCTTTGCGGCAAGAAAAATCCGAACAGAAGCTTCTTTGGCGTTTATAAAGCGATCAAGGAATGCGCGCATTCAAAGAGACTTGCGGATGCATTTGACGTCTGCCCTCCGTCAAACTTCAGAAAGAAGCTTCTGAAGGGCAAGCACGTGCTTTGCCTTATGCTTGTGGGAATACTTTACAATATAAAGAACAGGGATTGAGTTTTTGATATGAACGAAAGCAAGAAGATAAGCGTTATAGTTCCGGTATACAAGGTAGAAAAGTACCTCGCAAGATGTCTTGACAGTATACTCGGACAGACACATAAGGACCTCGAGGTCATTCTCGTTGACGACGGAAGCCCGGATAACAGCGGTTCTATCTGTGACGAGTACGCGAAAAAGGATGCAAGAGTAAGGGTAATACATAAGCCCAACGGAGGCGTTTCGTCCGCAAGAAACGCGGGAATAGATATAGCCGAGGGGGATTTCCTTACCTTTGTCGACAGTGACGACACGATAGAGGAGGATATGTACGCGCATATGCTCCGAGTCGCAAACGAGACCGAGTCTGATATCGTTGAATGTAACTACAGAGAGATAGTCACCGACGAGGAGAAAAAGAACAGTCCTCCCGACACCGACGAGGTGTTCCTTTACACAAACAAGGAAATGCTCCGCAACATTTTGGTGTCTGCAGATAAGGATAAGGGAAAGGTTACCGTTATCGTGTGCGATAAGCTTTTCAAGAGAGAGCTTTTTGACGGTATCCGCTTCTGTGAGGAATGTATTATGGCAGAGGACAACGAAATCACGACGAGAATGTCGTACAGAGCGAAAAGGATAGCAAAGGTAGAGCACGTCTACTACAACTACTATCAGAACGAGGGCTCGTGCATCAACTCTCCATATACCGTTAAGAAGTGCCGCTCGGAGATAGTGTTCAACCTTCGCGCGATAGACTTCTTCAAGGAAAACGAGGAGAAGGAATTCTACGAGTTTATGGTAATGCACGCGGTACACATACTCAGATCGCATTACTTTAAATGCTACCAAAGAAAAAAGGATCCCGTATTCAAGAAGGAATGCAAATATATCGTTGAAAAATCAAAGGAGCTGTATCCGCTCATAAAGGGGAACCCCAATGCAGGACCTATGTGGAGGTACACTTTGTTCCGTGTTTGCCCGCCTCTTTGGTATCTCCTCTCAAAGCATATGGGTGAGAACGGCAAGCTCAATAAGTAAAAGCAAAAGGACGATTCTATGAAGATAAGCGTTATAGTTCCGATATACAACGTCGGAAGGTATCTTGAAAGATGCGTTGACAGCATCCTCGCGCAGACCTATACCGATCTTGAAGTCATTCTCGTTGACGACGGAAGTCCGGACAACAGCGCGGAGATATGCGACAGATACTCCGAGTCGGACGAGCGCGTGTGCGTTATCCACAAGGAAAACGGAGGAGTATCCTCGGCGCTCAACGCGGGAATAGACAAGGCAAGCGGAGAGGTCATAACCTTCGTCGACGGAGACGACAGCGTCGATCCGGATATGTATCGCTCGCTTATGTCTCTTATGCTCGAGCATAATGCGGATATAGTGGAATGCTCGTACAGATATTTTCACTACGACAGAGAAAACGAGGAGGATAAGGACACCGATAAGGTGTACGTTCTCAATGCCGACGAGGCGATAGAGAAGATGTTCTTTTCGGACAGACTCAACGACGGAACGACGGTAGAGAAGATAAACAAGCTCTACAGAAGAGAGCTGTTCGACGGCGAGAGATTTCCCGTGGGTATAAACTACGCGGAGGATTACGCGCTCATTCCGCGCCTTATGGCGAGATGCGAGAGATACGTCAAGTACGACAAGACCTTTTACACATATTTTCAGAACGAGGGCTCCGCGACAAGAAGCCCGTACAGTATAAAAAAGGCGGATCAAGAGATATACGCCAACCGCTCGCTCATGGTCTTCTTCGGTGAGATAGGTATGGATAAATACCGCGATTACCTTACCGTCAGAACGATGCACGTGCTCCGCCACCACTTCTTTGAGTGCTTCTCGCGCCGCAAGGATAAGGAGTATCTCGAAAGAGCGCGCGGACTCAAAAAAGAAATAAACGAGCTTTACCCAAAGATGAAGAACAACCCCTACCGCTCGTCCCTTTGGAAGTACACTCTCTTTGAGGTGTCTCCGAGGCTTTGGTATATTGCCGCGAGCCTTATGGGAGAGAACAGAAAGAATAAGTGATTCGGAGATGCGCTCCGAGGAAAGGCGACCTTGATGAAGATAAGCGTGCTGATGCCCGCATATAACGCGGAAGCGTATATAAAAGAAGCGATCGAAAGCATACTTTCGCAGAGCCTTGAGGACCTTGAACTGATAGTCGTTGACGACGGATCGACAGACGCTACGGCAGACATCGTTCGCTCCTTCAAGGACGAAAGGATAGTGCTTTTGCAGAATCCCGAAAATCTCGGCATAGTTGAAACGCTGAATAACGGAATTATGCATTGCCGCGGTGAATATATAGCGAGAATGGATTCGGACGACGTGGCTATCCGAAGCAGACTTGAGCTGCAGCTTGCCTTCCTTGAGTCGCATCCCGATATAGCGGCGGTCGGAGGCGCTGTGGAGATGTTTTGTGAGGACACGTACAGTGAGCTTCGTTCGTATTCGGATACACCCGAGAAAATAGCGGTCGACCTTATGTTCAACTGCGCACTCGCACATCCTTCGGTGATGCTGAGAGCGAGCGTGTTCAAAACGCAGAGATTGCTCTACGAGCAGGAGTTCAAGGGCACGGAGGACTATAGGCTTTGGTGTAGATTGCTCCCGAACTGCAAGCTTGTTGCATTGAAGGAGACCGTCCTTCGGTACAGACTTCATAAGGGCCAGATGACGTCTGCAAGCGGATACCGCGAAAAACACGCATCCAAGCTTAAAAGAATACGCGAGGACGTGAGACTCGGGCTTGGAGTGAAGCTTACGGAGGATAAGGCGGCGCTTATAGACCGCTATGCCGCAGGCGAGAGAGCCTTTGGTAAGGACGAGCTGAACTCGATGGCGGACGCATTCCGCGAGTTAACTCGCTCCTTGACGGAAAGAGGATACAAAAAAGCAGAGCTGAATAGAGCGTTCGGAGAAAAGTTGTTTTCCATGAAGGGCGTGCCGATGCTTCGCAATGCAGATATGCTTACACTTAAGCTCTTTTTGAGGAGATTGATAAAGGGATGAATTTAAACGTTGAAAATAAAGGCGTGATGGTAAGCGTCGTTATCCCCGTATACAAAACGGAGAAATATCTTGCAGAGTGCGTGGACAGCGTGCTTGCACAGACCTACCGCGACATCGAGGTGATACTCGTTGATGACGGCTCTCCCGACGGCGCACCCGCAATATGTGACGAATATGCCGCGAAGGACGGCAGAGTGACCGTTATACATAAGAAAAACGGCGGTCTTTCCTCTGCAAGAAACGCAGGCATCGACGCGATGCACGGAGAATATGTCACCTTCGTTGACAGTGACGATATCATCTCTCCGACTGCGGTGGAACGAATGCTCACGGTAGCAGCGGAGAAAAATGCCGACGTCGTAAAGATACTTCAGGAAATATCCGAGAGTGTGCATCCGTTTGATGCGTCTGTCGGGAAGTGCAGTCTCTACAAGGGGGACTGCGTTATCAGAAAGATATACAAGGCTCCGCCGCAGATAATAAGCGCGTGCGGAAAGCTGTTCAAAAGAGAGCTGTTCACCTCGCTCCGCTTCCCCGAGGGGCTCATCCACGAGGACGAATACCTTATGCCGAAGATATACCACTCGGCAAAGCGGGTGGCGTTTCTCGACGAGGTGCATTACCTCTATATGCAGAGACCGGGTGACAGTATAATGCGCGCTCCCTTCTCACTTCGCAAGATGGATGCCATCCCCGTATTGAAGGACAGAATAGAGTGCTTCAAGGAATGGGGACTCAGATCACTTTTGAAGGACGCTTACGGTGACCTGCTTTCGCATCTCATCTATCTTGAGTGGGCGCTTTCAAAGACGGAATACGAAAACGAAAAGCAAACGGTAAAAAACGAGATATTGCAGCTTGAGGGCAAGAGAATGAGGCTCAGAAGAAAGATACAGCTCATTAAAATGCTCAAGCGAATCAAGGAGGCAGAAAGAAATGAATAAAACAGAGCATTATGCCAAAATAACACCGCGCTCGGGCGGTCTGGGCATCAATTTCGCAGAGCTGTGGAGATACAAGGACCTCGTCTTCCTGTTCACGAGAAAGACCTTCGTGCTTATCTATAAGCAGACGGTACTCGGTCCCGCGTGGATAGTTCTTCAGCCACTTTTCACGACCCTTATATATACGGTCGTGTTCGGAAATATAGCACAGATGTCGACCGACGGCATTCCGCAGATACTCTTCTATATGGGAGGAAGTGCTCTTTGGAGTTTCTTTGCGACCGCACTTACGCAGACGGCCAACACGTTCACGTCAAACGCCGCTATCTTCGGTAAGGTCTATTTTCCGCGTCTTGTAATGCCGGTATCACATATCTGCTCGTCCGCCATCAACTTCGGAGTTCAGTTCGTGATGTTCCTTTGCTTCTGGGCTTATTTCCTTATAAGAGGCGAGATAGCGCCCAACTTCATCGCGATAATAGCACTTCCGCTCCTTCTCGTATACCTCGGTCTGCTCGCTCTCGGATGCGGACTTATAATAAGCAGCCTTACAGCAAAGTATAGAGACCTCGCGCTTGTCGTGGGCTTCGGCGTTCAGCTTTGGATGTATATAACTCCCGTTGTTTATCCCGCGTCCTCGCTCGGTAACGGCATACTCAGATCTCTTATAATGTTCAACCCCGTATCTCCCGCGGTGGAGGCGTTCAGATACATCTTCCTCGGAACCGGACAGATAGACGTCGTCGCATGGCTCGTCGGTATCGCGGTGATGCTCGTGCTCGTGCTCTTCGGCTCCTTCCTCTTCAATAGGACCGAAAAGACCTTTATGGATACCGTCTGATACTAAGATATAAGATAGACTTGAGGAATATTGAATATGAAAATAGGATTACTTACCTTCCACGCCGCGGATAATTACGGCGCAATGCTTCAGGCACACGCTCTATCAAAAAAGATAGAGGAGCTGTCCGGCGAATGCGAGATAATAGACTTCAGACCGAACAGAGAAAATCTCGTCAGCGGACTTGAGCCGGAGG
>JAZSLE010000215.1:0-9508 GCA_045535215.1 Eubacteriales bacterium | reverse complement strand
ATGAAATCATCAGCGCCCGCAAGCTTTGCAGACGCGATGCACTCCTCGTCGGTAGCATCCAATCTTCCGTAACGGATATTATCCATTACCGTACCGGTAAATAGGTTAGTATCCTGAAGAACGATGCCGAGTGAGCGGCGAAGGTCTGCCTTTTTGATCTTGTTGATGTTTATTCCGTCGTATCTTATCTTACCGTCTGCGATATCGTAGAATCGGTTGATAAGGTTTGTTATCGTTGTCTTACCCGCGCCGGTAGCACCGACGAAGGCGACCTTCTGACCGGGCTCTGCGTATACGCTTATATCGTAGAGGACCTGCTTTTCTCCGTCGTAGGAGAAGTCAACCTCGTTGAGACGAACGTCGCCTTTGAGAAGCGTGTAGGTGAGAGTTCCGTCCTTGTGAGGATGTTTCCATGCCCATTTTCCGGTTCTCTTTTCGCTTTCGGTAATGTTTCCTTCTTCATCCACGTTAACGTTAACGAGTGTAACGTAGCCGTTGTCCTCCTCGGGGGTCTCGTCCATAAGGTTGAAGATTCTGTCCGCACCTGCGAGAGCCATTACTATGGAGTTTATCTGTTGGGATACCTGGTTTACGTTTCCGGTAAACTGCTTTGTCATATTAAGAAAGGGAACTACTATATCCACCGTGACGAGAGCTTTACCCGAAAAGCTGAGGTTCGGAACGTCCGAAAGAATGAGTATACCGCCGAGCATGGCCACGAGAACATAGAGAACGTTTCCTATATTGTTTATAATGGGACCGAGTATATTTGCATATGCGTGTGCCTTGAATCCGTCCTGGAACAGCTCCTCGTTGTGACGCGCGAAGTCCTCGCTACATTCATTTTCGTGGCAGAAGACCTTTACGACCTTCTGACCGCTCATCGTTTCCTGAACGTAGCCCTCAAGCTTACCCATAGCTCTCTGCTGACGTACAAAGTATTTTGCCGATCCGCTTCCGACCTTTTTGGATACGAAGATCATCATTATTACTCCGCAGAGTACGAGAAGTGTGAGCCATGCGCAATAATACAGCATTATTGAAAGCACTACGATGACTATCATGCACGCCTGAAGAAGAGACGGTAGCGACTGAGAAACAAGCTGTCTGAGCGTATCTATGTCATTCGTGTAATAGCTCATTATATCTCCGTGCCTGTTCGTATCAAAGAACTTAATGGGAAGATTCTGCATTCTGTCAAACATTGCTCTTCTCATCTTGCAAAGGAAGCCTTGTGTGATGTATGCCATAAGCTGTGTGTACGTGAACATCGATGCAAGTGACAAAACGTAGAGGACAGCTAATTTTATAATAAGCGGTATAATGAGCTGACTTGCGGCTTCCCAATCACCACTCTTATACATGGAGTCTATTATCGCAACTATGCGCTGTGTAAACGTAGCGGGGATGGATGAAACTATCGCAGAGAAGACGATACATGCGCAGGTGAGAGGAAGAAGAACGGGATAAGACTTGAAAAGCATCTTTACAACTCTACCGAGCTTTTTGAAGTCCATCTTGGGCTTTCCTTTGCCGATGGGCATGGGAGCACCCTTTCTCATGGGTTGCTTATTCATTGCTCTTACCTCCCTTCGTCTGCTGTTCATATACCTCGCGGTATATGTCGCTCGTGGTAATGAGCTCGTCATGTGTGCCTACCGCACTTATGCGGCCGCCGTCAAGAACGACTATCTTGTCGGCATCCTCAACAGAGGATATTCTTTGTGCTATTATTATCTTTGTGGTTTCGGGAATGTACTTCTTGAAGCCCAATCGGATGAGAGCGTCAGTCTTTGTGTCAACGGCGCTCGTGGAGTCGTCAAGAATGAGTATCTTCGGCTTTTTGAGCAATGCTCTTGCGATACACAAGCGCTGCTTCTGTCCGCCGGAAACGTTAGTACCGCCCTGCTCTATCATAGTTTCGTAGCCGTCGGGGAAGGCGGAAACGAATTCATGTGCCTGAGCAAGCTTACATGCCTCTACAAGCTCCTCGTCGGTAGCGTTTGCGTTACCCCAACGGAGATTCTGACTTATTGTGCCGGAGAAGAGGACGTTCTTTTGCAAAACGACGGCAACCGAGTCACGAAGCGAGGTCATATCGTAGTCCTTTACGTTTACACCGCCTACCGATACCTCACCGACTGTGGTGTCGTAAAGTCTTGATATAAGCTGTATCAACGTGGATTTACTTGATCCCGTTCCCCCGATTATGCCGACCGTTTCACCGGATGCAATATGAAGGTTTATTCCCTCAAGAGCATACTTTTCTGCGGTTGAAGCATACTTGAAGCTTACGTTGTTGAAGTCTATGGAGCCGTCCTTTATGTCGTAGATGGGAGATTCGGGGTTAGAAAGCGTGGGCTCCTCGGAAAGCACCTCGCTTATACGGCGAGCTGCCTCTGCCGACATCGTGAGCATTACGTAGATCATAGAAAGCATCATAAGGGACATAAGGACTTGAACACCGTAGGTGATCATAGCGGAAAGCTGACCTACGTTTATTGATGCGCCCTGAGTCTTGATGATTATCTGAGATCCTATGAGCATTACGAATATCATGTTGAAGTACAAACATATCTGCATAAGCGGGTTGTTGAACGCTACTATACGCTCCGCTCTTGTGAAGTCCTTACGGATGCTCTCGGCAGCGTATCCAAATTTCTTTTTTTCGTGCTCCTCACGAACGAAGCCCTTTACAACGCGCATTGCCATAACGTTTTCTTCGATGGACTCGTTGAGCTTATCGTACTTCTTGAATACCGCTCTGAATGTGGGCATTGCCTTTTTAGCTACCATAAGAAGCCCGAACACAAGGAAGGGAACTATGATAACAAAGGTGAATGCAAGGCTTCCGCCCATGATGAAGGACATGATGATAGAAAACACTAACATAAGAGGGCTTCTTACTGCCGTTCTTATTATCATCATGAATGCCATCTGAACGTGACCTACATCTGTTGTGAGTCGTGTAACTAGCGAGGCGGAGGAAAATTTGTCTATATTCTCAAAAGAAAAACTCTGCACCTTGTCAAACAAACTCTTGCGCAAATTTTTTGCGAATCCCGCGGACGCCTTTGAGGCGGTATATCCTGCGGTGGCGCCGCAAGCAAGAGAGATACACGCCATCAAAAAGAGGATCACTCCGCTTATGGCTATCTCGGAAAGCTCGCATCCGCTTTGAATGTTGTTTATTATGATGGCGATTATGAACGGTATGATACACTCGATAACCACTTCGCCAATCATAATGATAGGTGTCAAGATCGTATAGAGCTTGTACTCACCTATGCATTTTGCAAGTTTTTTCAGCATGAAATGCTTTCTCCCTTCGTGGACAGTTAAATTATAATAATACATTATAACAAAATAAAATGTTATTTTCTACCGCATAAAATTTCTAATTTGTGAATTTCTATACGCTGTGATTTTGACTGCTGCGAGCAAAGGAAAACGCCCCGCGTAAAGCGGGACGTGTCCTTTTGAATATATTCGGTCAGAGTGATAAGGTATACTCGTTTTTCTCGTTTTTATGTATTGCGAATGTCTGTTCCTTGTCTCCGTATTTTGCGGTGTAGTCGCCGTAGAAGCCCCTGAAGGTTATGCAACCGTCTGCATCCGTTTCGAGCACCTCGTCGGTGTGCCATACCTTGTCAAACAGATCCTTCTGCATCAACGCAGACAGCTTCGGGGCCATATCCTTGTGGAAAAGACCGCCTCTGCAATGGTTTTCGTCTCTCCTTGATTCCGGGGTCGCGTATGCGTATCCGTCCGCAGTGTTCCAATATACGACGGTGTCCACCGCGGGATGTGAGAACCATACGGAATACCAAAGCTTGAGCATATCTGCCTGGAGCTCCTCATCCTCGATCGTGTCACCGAACGTGGGAACGGTTACCTCGGTTATTTCTATCGGAAGGCCAAGCTCTGCAAGAACGTCAAGCGCCTTAAAGTAGATTAGGGGATCGTTGTGCGATACGCCCTCCAATACGCTTTTATCGTATTCCTCGGAGGTAAATGCGCGTGCTCCTGTAAACAGATGGCACTGACAGCCTATTCTGTCAATGGGTGTACCCGAAAGTATGAGGTTTTCGCAGAAGAGATAATACGGGCTTGCGAATTTTCTTGACGCGATAGACTCCATCTGCCATCCCTCGTTTACGGTGAGCTTTTCATTTTTGAAGTATTTACGCGCCATTTTGAATATTTCCTTCGGGAAGTCCTTTCTGAAGAAGAGAGGCGTAAGCCCGTCTCTCAAAATGAACTGCTCGTTGAGAACCTCGAACTCAAACATTCTTCCCGCGTATCTTTCTGCTATCTCCGCGAAGCGCTTTTCGTACTTTTCCATCATTTCCTCTTCCGAGTAGTTAAAGAGCCATTTCGGGGAGAAGTAGTCGTAGCAGAGACAGTGCAGCTTAGGCATAACTCCGTTTTGTTCGCAGTATTCCATACAAAGATCGGGCGCAGGTCTTCTGTATATCTTCGGGCTGTCCTTTGCGTATCTCGGCTTGCTCTCCTCCGGTTCAAGAGTGTTCCAATAGAAGGGAACGGTCGCAAGGTTGAAGTACCTTGAGAAGGTCTCGCGATATCTCTTATTCAGCTCGTCGCTGTCGAATTCATCAAGCATAAATATGTTCGCACCGTGGTAGAAATCGTGCGTTTTCTGAGTGAGTGTTATCTTTTTACCGACGATCGGGTTACCGGAAGGGGAGGTGCATCTCAATTTGCAGTCGCCCTTTTTGTTCTTTTCTATTCCCGAAGCAATCCTCGTATCTACGTATTCCTTGTTTTCGTTGTAGCTTCTCATATAAAGCTCTCGTTTTTCACGTGCGTTCATAGAATCCTCCCATTTATTCGGTGATATACATATTATAGCACATATGTGGGTATGTGAAAACCCAATTTTTAAAACAAAAAGTGGACTTTTCGCAACATATCTGTTGACATATACTATCGAATATGATATAATGATCCTATAATGTTCGGAGGGTATATTATGCTGTACGATGAGAACAATTTATCTGTTAAAATACTGACCGTATACCGATTCAAATGGGATGCGCACGTACGCACCGTTTCTCCGCGCCCGTTCCATGCATTGAGCTTCAGAATTTCGGGAAATGTGGAATTCACACGCGAAGAAAGCAGTATTACCTCGCATAAGGGAGACGTTACCTACGTTCCTGCGGGCTGCGGATATGAGGCGGAATACGGCGATTGCGACGTGATCGCGATACATTTTGACGCGGACAGATACTCCGCAGATGAGATAGAATCCTATTCGTTTGAGCATACAGGCAGGATGGAGAAGCTGTTTTTCAAGGCTCTTGACGCGTCCCGTTCCACATCGTACGGTGCACATTACGAAGTTACGTCTGCCTTTTACGCGATCCTTGCCGAGCTTCGCCGCCACTCTGAGGAGAAGCAGGCTCCGGCAAGCTTTTCTTCGTTTGAGCGGGCTGTGAAATACATGCAGGAAAGCTTTACCGACCCGTCGATCGGAGTGGATATGCTGGCAAGGATGGCTTGTATGAGCGGAACCTACTTCAGACGTATTTTTGCAAGCCGCTTTGCGGATACGCCGTCAAGATATATCACAAGGCTTCGCATGATAAAGGCTGAGGAGCTGTTATCCACGGGGCGATATTCGGTGGAGGACGTTTCCTCTCTTTGCGGATACAGAGATCCGAAATATTTTTGCAGAGTAGTCAAGTCGTTTTACGGTTGTCCGCCTTCCGCGCTTTTTAAATTCTGAATCTTGTTGACAAATAAGAGAATTTGTGATATAATTTTAGCAGATGATTTGACACAGGAGTCTATAGATAATGATAAAATACGTTTTTTTCGACCTTGACGGAACCCTTCTTCCGATGGACCAGGAAAAATTCTTGTCAATATATTTCAAGCATCTCGGTATGGCGTTTGCCAAAAAAGGATACGATCCACAGTTGTTTTTGAAAAATCTGTATAATGCGGTCGTTGAGATAATCAAAAACAACACCGATAAGTACAACGACGAGGTGTTCTGGGGTTATCTTGAGAATACCTACGGAAGCGAGGTATCTGACTGTAAGGAGCTTACCGACGAATTCTACAAGAACGAGTTTTTCTTTGCAAAGGAGGCTTGCGGTGTAGACCCGGAGGCGGTAGAGATAGTAAAGATTCTCAAGGATATGGGAATTAAGCTGGTTTTGGCAACGAATCCTGCGTTTCCGCTGGTCGCTACCGCTACGCGATTGCAGTGGGGAGGCGTTATGCCGGATAACTTTGAATTTATAACCACGTACGATAACTCAAAAAGGTGCAAGCCGAACCTCGAATACTATCTGTGGCTTGCGGATAAAATGGGTGTGAAGCCATCCGAGTGTCTCATGGTCGGAAACGATGTAAGAGACGATATGAGTGCAAGATTTGCTGGGCTAAACGTATATCTTGTTCCGAGAAATCTTCTGAATCCGTATGGAGAGGACACGTCTGTCTTCCGTCAGGGTTCTCTTCTTGGGGTAGCAGATTACGTAAATGAGCTTAACGCACAGTAAATGACAAAATACAAATTACACATTAACTACGGGAGAAAGTCTATATGTATGAATTTGTAAATGAGAACACGTTGAACGTAACAGAGTATAAGGTTCTTGGAAAGCTTCCCGACCCTTTTACATTCGATAACGGTGAAAGGGTAAAGACTAAGGAGGACTGGACCAAGAGACGCGCGGAAATATACAAGACCGCAGTTGAGCTTCAGTACGGAACTCTTCCTCCCGCACCCGAGGTGCTTGAAGTTGAGACTTTGTATAAGTCTTCTTACGGAACCCCGTCGTCATATAAGATAAAAGCCGGAACAAAGGATGCGCAAGTTACCTTCCGTATGGTGATCATCCTTCCTCCCGAGGAGAACTTTGACTATTCGGATGGAAAGAAGCCTCCCGTAATAGTTGACGGAGACCTTTGCTTCAAGTATTTTTACGATAAGGAATTTATTGCAACCGCACTTAACGAGGGTATAGGTTGGGTCGTATTTGACCGCACCGAACTTGCTCACGACGTAAATCACGAAGGTAGATCAAAGGGAAGCCTTTACGGCATTTATCCCGAGTACACCTTCGGTGCGCTCGGCGCTTGGGCTTGGGGATATTCGAGATGCGTGGATGCACTCGAGGTGCTTGGCATTGCCGATATGTCCTGCATTGCATTTACAGGACACTCCCGCGGAGGAAAGACCGCTGCGCTTGCGGGAGCGGTAGACGAGAGAGCCGCTATAGTAAACGCGAACGCTACGTGTGCGGGTGCATTCGGATGCTACCGTCTGCACATAAAGGGATATTGTGGTGACAATCCCGAGAAGAGAAGTGAGAAGCTTGCGGACATCTACAAGACCTTCCCCTTCTGGTTCTCCGAAAAGCTCGGCGAGTACGCGAACAGAGAGGAGGAGCTTCCCTTTGACGCGCATATGCTCAAGGCAATGGTAGCTCCGAGGATCCTTTTCGTATCCGAGGCCGCAGGCGACCTTTGGGCGAATCCCGTAGGATCCTGGCATACCACTATTGCCGCAAAGGAGGTCTTTGATTTCCTTGATGCGGGCGATAACGTATACTGGTATTTCCGTGAAGGACCGCACTACCACGATATACGTGACATTAAGATGCTCGTGAGCATCATAAAGCACAAGGCTGAGGGAAGAGAGATCTGCGAAGGCTTTTTCCAAACACCGTTCAAGCCCTTTGAGCCGATATACGATTGGAGTGCACCGAATAAAGAGTAATATTTACAAGCATCGCCTCCAGATATCCCGAAAATACCCCGTCGGTTATACGGCGGAATCTTGCAATGTTTTAAGCATACTAAAAATAAACAAAGGGTATTTTCAGTGTTAAATTTCTTTAAAATGCGATGCATTCTCATTGAAAGTAAGCGGTATTTGTGATACAATTAAGTTTAGTAATGTTGAGAGGGGTGTCCGCGTGCATAGAAAGATATATAATGCGACCTATCTTATAAACGTGGTCATTCAATCGCTTCTCAATCTTTTGCTACCCATGGCGGGAATGTTTTTTATCGGATGGCTGTTGGTATCAAGGCTTTCGTTTCCCGAGTGGGTGTACGTTCCGCTGATCCTTTTTGGATTGGCAATAGGTTTGACGTCGATGATAAAATTCATTTTGTACGCTATGAGTGCATTTGAGAAAATAGAAGCGGTGCAAAAGGCAGAGCAGGCGAAAAAAGAAGGCTCTGACAAAAATACAAACATAAAAAGGTGAGTTTTGTAATATGAATAAAAACAATATTCCGATATCCGAGATCATGATCGTTACGTGCGGAGAGGCAATAGTTTCGGCACTTGTCGTACTCGTTTATTTGGCGCTCGGTCTCTTTTCCTATAAGGTAATACTCGGAGTTTTGCTCGGAAGCATTGTTATGCTTGCGAATTTCTTCTTTCTTGCCGTGGCGATAAATCGCGCGTTTGACGAAGCCATGGCGGATAAGACGGAAGAGGCTATGAGCGAGGATGATGCCGCGGAGTTTGCCGCGAAGCATCAGGCTAACATAAAAAAGAGCATACAGCTGTCTCATTCCGTGAGAATGTTTTCAATGCTCGCGGTTGTAGCCGCAGCCCTCATAACGTCACAGTTTGAACCGATCGCTACTATCATTCCTATGGTAACGTTCAACCCGATACTCACCATAGGTGAGTTCTTTAAAAGAAAAAAGGGGTGAAGATTAAATGGATATAAATGTTTCCGGACCGAAGATATACTATACTATTCCTATATTCGGCGGTATAAATATCACTCAGTCCACAGTATCCCTACTTGTTGTCACCTTGCTTATTATGGGAATTGCATTTTGGTTGACAAGAAGGATAACGAAGCGTCCCGGAGGTAAGCAGGTCATAGTTGAAAAGCTTGTTGGGATGCTTACAAATCTCGTTTGCGATACTATGGGAGCACATAACAAGCGCTTTGTTCCGTACATAGGCACGTTGTTTTTGACGTCGATGTTCGGTTCACTTATCGGAATGACACAGGTGTTCCGATCAACGCCTGCCGACCTTTCGGTAACTCTTGCTTGGGCTCTCGCCACAATATCTATAGTTTGGTACAGTAAAATAAAGAGAGACGGCTTTCTCAGTTGGCTCAAAAGCTTTACCGAGCCTGTCGCCGTTATGACGCCCATAAACATTATCAGCGAGGTTGCTACCCCGGTTGCAATGGCTTTCCGTCATTTCGGAAACGTCGCCGGCGGATCGGTCCTTATGACGATAATCTACACGGCACTCGCAGGACTCAACAGTATCGTTTTCGGTTGGTTGCCCGAGTTTATATACATCAATATACCTCCGATCTTTCAGGTTGGTATTCCGGCGGTGCTTTCGGTGTATTTTGATATCTTTTCGGCATTTGTTCAGGCATTTGTATTTTCACTACTGTCTATGGTGTATATCGGTATGGCAAACCCGCCTACCGAGGTGCAGAATGATAAGGGTGCAAATGAAAAATAAATTAAAAAACTA
>JAZSLE010000206.1:0-5311 GCA_045535215.1 Eubacteriales bacterium | reverse complement strand
TCAGATCCTACGATACCCATGGAATAGGGAATTACGTACGTTTTTCTGCCCTTCATAGAACCCTTGTAGAGATTGGAGAGCTTTGCATAGAACTCAGCGGCGTCCATCCAGTTGTTGATATTTCCTGCGTCCTCTTTCTTGGATGTGCAGATGAAGGTTCTTCCCTCAACACGTGCAACGTCATTGATCGCAGTTCTGTGGAGGTAGCAACCGGGAAGAAGATCCTGGTTAAGCTTTATTATTTCACCTGTGGAGCAAGCCTCTGCGCGAAGAGCCTCTGCCTGTTCCTCGGAGCCGTCGATCCATATGATTTCGTCGGGCTGAGTCATAGCGGCCATGTCCTTGATCCAATCCAAAACGTACTTGTTTTGTGTCATTTGTGTTACTCCTTTTTATAATAAAAAATTGCAAGTATCATCGATCGACGTAATTAAACATCAATCGTTAACCAACATACATTATACTACAAATTAAAATGAAAATCAATAGGCAAAATCGCATGTTACATAAAATTTACAACAAGTATATATTTACGCAAATTACCGCTTGATTTTCTCTTTTCGGCGTATTGACAACCAAGCAATCTTTGTGTTATAATTATATGGCATGATATACTCTACATCGGTGTTTTTCTTTTTGCAATTCGTTTTACGGAGAAAAAAATGAAGAGAGATTATTCAAAGGACTTTAAAAACAGTGCTCAGACTGTGTTGCGCGACTATTGGAAATTCATTCCGTTCTTTTTAGTTGCGCTCATAGTTCAGTCGCTGTTTTTTTCGCTTTTTATGATAGGTGACGGTGTAAATGACCTGTACAGAAAAATAGTCACCGATAAATACAGCTACCATTACATAGTCGAGGGACTTACGTCAGAGAAATATGCAGAGATCGTAAACAATACGATGACCTCCAAGCAGGAGAAGAAGAGACAGGTAGTTAAAATGAAGCACGAGACCTATAAGCTCGCCGGTCAGAACTATCATAGACTCTACGTCACTCTCAAGGACGATTCCGAATCTACCGAGAGAGCATTTCTCAACGACGTTTACAGAGGAATGAAGACCGAAAAAGAGAGAGCACAGATCTCCTGCTCTGAGACTCCTCTCAAGCAATTGCCGGATTACATATTCAGTAATAACGTGCTGATAGTCCTTTTGTGGCTGGCGGTGACAGGAATATCGATATTCCTTATGATATGCGTATATAACGTGCGAATAAGTCACTACCGATTTATGTACGGTGTATATATGACATGCGGCGCAGGCTTTCGCAAGCTCGTTACGGGCGCACTGTTCGAGATGGTCACGGTCTTTGCGGTATGTACCGTTCCTGCATACATTCTTTCCTGCATCATAATAAACGTTGTGTTCTCGGGAACAGAGACAGAGATAAACTATATCTCCGGTGAGCTTATAAAGGCGGTCATCTCGTCGCTTATAGTTATCGGCGTTTCGGTCATCCTGCCGATGAGAAAGGTATCCGTTTCACTTCCGATAAACCTCATAAACAAGGGCGGAACTGCGGAATACGTTACCTCGCCGAGAAGATCCGCGAACTTTATAACGAAACACATAAAGGGATTCCCCATATTTTACGAAATGCTGAGTATAAAGCGCTTCTTGAAGTATTACGTTATGCTCATCGTTATGTGTATAGTCTTCAATTCCTTCTTTGTTGTCGCAATATACGCAGGCGACCTTGCCAATACCGTAAGAAACACAAGAGAGTGTGCTTTTGTGGCGACGGCGGATCACCTGACCGACGATATGCTCGCGGGTATGGACAAGGTAGACGGTGTAGACTATCTTGAGTGGGAGGCATATACGTATGCTCTTTCGTTATTGTCATTTGTTGAAATGGAACCCGATATGGTCGGTCTGGCATCAAGCCTTACCGTAGAGAATGCAAACGGACGCGCGGCAACCTACCGATTCGGTATAGAAGGCTTCAATGAGGTAAAGCTCAACACGTTGCTCAGGCGCGGACTTGCCAACGTTACGGGTAACCCCGAGGAGCTTTTTGCCGAGGGCGGTGCCAATAAGGTAATAATCAGCCGCAGCATCAACGGAGTTGATTATTACGACATAGAAATGGGTGATAAGATAACAATCGCAAGACTCACGGATGAGAAGAAGATGAAGGATCTTACCGCCAAGGACGAGATGATAAGCGTTGACGACGTATATAGCAGAGTATACGCCCGCGATGCTGCCGATAGCACTCTCTATGAGAGATACGAGCTTGAGGTATGTGCGATATTGGAGTACACCGAACCTCAGCCCAACCTGATACTTGAGATATCTCCCGAAATGTATGCTACAATGACGGGAGAATACACGATAGACGAGGTGCGTGTTTTCTCGTTTGAGGAAGCAAGCGAGGACGACGAAAATAAGATGTACAATAAGATTGCGGATATTATGCATTTCGCAAAAAACGGAAATCTTATCAGAACGTATTCCTCGTTTACACTTAATGTAGCGTCAAGCACCTACGTTATGAGTATGTTTATCTCCATCGCCGCACTCACGCTTATGGGAGCGCCTGTGCTTTGGCTCTACTCACAAAAGGTATTCTACGAAAAGCGAGAGGACGAAGTTACGCTTTTGTACCGACTCGGGGCGGGAGAAAAGCGCTTGCTCGGAATGTTCTTTACCGCGGGCATATTTGTTGCCGTGATCGCGTTTATTGTGTCCGTGATACTGTCCTATGCGGCGTCACTGCTTATGCTGACTATAGTCGCATGGGTGCTTCCGATGTTTGGATTTAAGTATTCCTGGATGCTTACACTCAATATATCTCCTTATACGCTGCTTCTCAGCGCCGCGGTTTGTATGATATGCGGATTTATCTCCTCTATGTCTGCATACTATAGCGGAAGAAGAGAACGAAGAAAAGCTGAACGCGAATATATGAGGATCAAAAAACAGGAAAAGGAGATGACGAAATGAACGAGAGTCCGATAATACTTGAGGTAACAGACGTAATAAAGCAATACAGTCAGTATGACGAGGTGGTAACCGCTGTAAACAGAGCAACGTTCAAGGTCTTCCGCGGCGAATTCGTTGCAATAATCGGTGCGAGCGGATCGGGAAAAAGTACGCTTTTGCACATGTGCGCAGGTCTTGACCGCCCTAACAGCGGAAGCATACGTATAAGAGGAAAAAATATAACCGATATGGGTGCGGATGAGCTTTCTGCCTTCCGCGGTAAATATATCGGTATGGTATATCAGAAGCATAACCTTATTGAGCAAATGACGGCAATGGAAAACATCCTTGTTCCTGCAATAATGTGCGACAGAAGCGAGTTTTCCTATACCGAAAATCTCAAAAAACTTCTTACGTCTCTGAATCTTTCGGACAGAGTACACCATCTTCCGAGCGAGCTTTCAGGCGGTCAGCAGCAGAGAGTATCCATTGCGCGCGCATTGATAAACTCACCAGAGATAGTTTTTGCGGATGAGCCTACCGGAAATCTTGACCGCGCCAATGCCGACGAGGTGCTTGACCTTCTTCTTAAAACGAAGCAGCTTCTCGGTCAGACGCTTGTAATGGTAACTCACGATATGTCGATAGCCGAAAGGGCAGACAGGATATTCATCATGGAAAATGGTGTACTGACTCCCAAGAAGGATTGACGTCATTCGACTTATTGTGACAAAATAAGTGTTTCTGCATAATATAATATTGAGCATTCAACAATGCCGAGCGTGTGGATTCTCACACGCTCTTTTTATCCGCTGTGCGGAAATAAAAAAGAAAGGCAAGACTTGGTTTATATTGTGAGGTAACGCTTATGTACAACGATCAGTATGTTCGCAATAAGATCCGCAGAGTTGACGAGGCTATGCTGCGCAAGGTTATAGAAGCCGAAAAGCAAAAGCCGTGTGGGGAAGTATTTCCGCAGGGCGTGTCACCCGAGGCTTATGCTGACTGTAAGGATGCAGCTTTTCCGTCTCTTGCTATGGTATGCGTTCCAATGCAGGAGTGGGAGAGTCTCTATTCGATGGAAAACGGATTTACCGCGGGAACGATGTTCAAGAAGCTTAATAAGCCCTTTTGCGGAGCAACTGTCTACAGTGAAAGGGGAGTAAAATGAAAATGGATACAAGAAACAGCCGCAAGGCTCTTATGAGAGAGATACAGGAAACTGATTTTGCAATCGTTGAGACGGCTCTTTTCCTGGATACGCATCCTACAAACAGGGATGCCCTCGCGTATTATTGCGAGCTTAAGGAAAGAAACGAGAGCCTGAGAAAAGAGTATTCGTCAAAGTGCGGTCCGTTGAATTTCTATTCCTCCGAAAAAGGTGATCATTGGGGTTGGATAGCAAATCCGTGGCCGTGGGAGCTTGACAGTGATTGAGGAGAGAGCGTATGTGGACATATGAAAGAAAATTGCAGTATCCGGTAAAAATAAAGAAACCGGACTTGAACTCGGCGCAGATCATAATATCGCAGCTCGGAGGTCCTGACGGTGAATTGGCGGCATCGATGAGATATCTGAATCAAAGATATTCAATGCCGTATAAGGATATTTCGGGATTACTTACGGACATCGCCACGGAGGAGCTTGCGCACCTTGAAATTATAGGCGCGATCCTCTACCAGCTTACCAAAAACGTTCCGTTGTGTGAGATAGAGAAAAGTCCCTTTGCGACCTACTTTACCGATCATGCCAACGGCGTGTACCCCGTTTCCGCCTCGGGAGTACCGTTTGATATGAAGTACGTCGGTGTAAAGGGAGACCCGATAACCGATCTCTACGAGGACCTTGCCGCAGAGCAAAAGGCACGAACCACCTATGAAAATCTTTTAAGGCTTATCGACGACCCCGACGTGCGTGATCCGCTGAAGTTTTTAAGAGAAAGAGAGGTCGTTCATTTCCAAAGATTTGCTGAAGCGCTTTCAAATACGCAGGACAGATTGGATCAAAAGAACATATACGCAATTAATCCGGCGTTTGATAAATGATTATCAAGCCGACCGATCAAGTATCGGTCGGCTTCCAATTTTTCTATTGACTTTTCAAGGCTCGTGTGGTATAATTAATTCGTCTGAATCAGCATTAATGGAGGAGAAACCATGAAGATCTTTGTTGAGAAAAAATATATGACAGTCCCGGTGAACACCGAGCTTCCTTCAAAGAAACTGATGTTCCTTGAGGACGGAGTTCTTGTATACGACCTCGATTGCAAGATAGATATGATATCACCAAATTTTACGGCTTACGTTGATATGAGCCGATTTATCGGTAAGTATATAGAGGTAAAGGTAGACCCCGAAATGTATTTTGAGGTGGGCACCTCG
>JAZSLE010000093.1:0-2500 GCA_045535215.1 Eubacteriales bacterium | reverse complement strand
TTCTCCTTCAAGGGTACCACAAAGGACCCCAGATTCGGAAACCCCACACCGAGAATAGCTGAGTGCCCTTCCGGAATGATAAACTCCGTAGGCCTTCAGAACCCCGGAATTGACGTTGTTGTAAACGAGATACTCCCGGATATGAAGAATTACTTCCACAAGCCCGTGATCGCTAACGTAGGCGGATTCTCGGTTGAAGAATACGCTTACTGCTGTGAGATGCTCGATTCCTGCGATCAGGTAGGAATTATCGAGGTAAACATCAGCTGTCCCAACGTTCACGGTGGTGGAATAAGCTTCGGTACCTCTCCCGCTGAGGCGGCAAAGGTCACCGCGGCAGTTCGCAAGGTAACAAAGAAGCCTATAGTCATAAAGCTTACACCTAACGTTACCGACATCGTTTCCATCGCAAAGGCTTGCGAGGATGCGGGTGCGGACGGAATAAGCATGATAAACACACTTCTCGGTATGAGAATAAATCTCAGAACCAAAAAGCCGGTCATTGCAAACAAGATGGGAGGCTTTTCGGGAGACGCTATCTTTCCTGTAGCACTTCGTATGGTATACCAGGTATACGAGGCTGTTAAGGTACCGATAATCGGTATGGGAGGCGTTTCAAGCGCAGAGGACGTTATCGAAATGATGCTCGCAGGCGCGACCGCAGTACAAGTCGGTGCTGCAAACCTTATAGATCCCTTTGCATCAAAGAACATAATAGAGCAGTTACCTGCCGCTATGGAAAAATACAGAATAACAGATCTTAAAGATATTATTGGAGGTGCTCACTAATGGGTAAAGACGTAATTATTGCATGTGATTTCAGTTCCAAAGAGGACACTATACGCTTTCTTGAAAAGTTCACAGACGAGAAGCCCTTTCTCAAGATAGGCATGGAGCTTTTCTATGCCGAGGGTCCGTCAATCGTTAAGGAAATAAAGAACACAGGCCACAAGATATTCCTTGACCTAAAGCTTCACGACATCCCCAACACAGTAAAAAAATCTATGGCTGTTCTCTCCGGTCTTGACGTGGATATGTGCAACCTCCACGCGGCAGGAACAAGAGCTATGATGGAAGCTGCTCTTGAGGGACTCACAAGACCCGACGGAACACGTCCGCTTCTCATTGCGGTAACACAGCTCACATCCACAAGCAGCGAGCGTATGGAAAAGGAACTTCTCATAAAGGAGCCTATTGAGGACGTTGTTCTTCACTATGCTGCAAACGCAAGAGACGCGGGTCTCGACGGTGTTGTATGCTCTCCCCTTGAGGCTGCAGGCGTACACGCACGTTGCGGAGAAAACTTCCTCACTGTAACACCCGGTGTAAGATTCGCTGACGGCGATATCGGAGACCAGGTAAGGGTTACAACTCCCGCAAGAGCAAAGGAGATCGGATCGGATTATATAGTTGTCGGAAGACCTATAACCGCTGCCGAAGATCCCGTTGCGGCATACCGCAGATGCGTTGCGGAATTCGTAGGTTAATAAAATAAATTGCATTAAGGAGATAAATATCATGGACAAGAAAACTATTGCAAAAGACCTGCTTTCTATAAAGGCTGTATTCTTCAGCCCCGACGAGCCCTTCACATGGGCAAGCGGAATAAAGAGCCCTATATACTGTGACAACAGACTCACACTCACAGCTCCCGCAGTAAGAACTCACGTAGAGGAAGGACTTGCCGAGACTATCGCTCGCGAGTATCCCGACGTTGAGGTTCTTATGGGTACATCCACCGCAGGAATCGCTCACGCAGCTATAACAGCTCATCTTATGGGTCTTCCCATGGGATACGTAAGAGGCGGCGCAAAGGACCACGGCAGAAAGAACCAGATTGAGGGTAAGCTTGAGAAGGGACAGAAGGTCGTTGTTGTTGAGGACCTTATTTCTACAGGCGGAAGCGTTATTGAAGTAGTAAACGTTCTCAGAGATGCAGGTGCAGAGGTTCTCGGTATCGTAAGCATATTCACATACGGTATGAAGAAGGGTCTTGACAGACTTGCAGAGGCAAACGTAAAGAATGTAAGCCTTACAGACTTCGACTGCATCGCACAGGTAGCGGCAGACGAAAACTACATCAAGCAGGAGGATATTTCAAGACTTATATCCTTCAGAAACAACCCTTCTGACGAAAGTTGGATCAAGGCTTAACTTCTTTGCGGAGGCCGATGATGAAGCATTTGATTGATATATTGGATCTTGACAAGGCTGAAATAGAGCAACTTATAGACGTTGCTAACGATATTATAGCAGATCCCTCAAGATACAGCGAAAGATGCAAGGGTAAAAAGCTTGCTACCCTCTTCTTTGAACCTTCAACACGTACGCGTCTTTCCTTCGAAGCGGCAATGTACGAGCTTGGCGGAAACGTTATAGGCTTTTCCGAAGCGCAGAGCTCCTCTGCCGCAAAGGGAGAGAGCGTGTCCGATACGGCGAAGGTAATAAGCTGCTATGCTGACATAATCGCAATGAGACATCCCAAGGAGGGCGCACCTCT
>JAZSLE010000018.1:0-2574 GCA_045535215.1 Eubacteriales bacterium | reverse complement strand
AGAGGTGGGAGAAACGTGCTTGAAGGAGGTTGCAGCAGGAAGGCCAAGAGCTTCCTTCAGCTCCTTAACGAGCTGCCAGGAGTTGAAAGCATCAAGGAAGTTGATGTAGCCGGGGCGGCCGTTCAGAACGGTAATGGGAAGCTCGCTGCCGTCCTTCATGAAAATGCGGGAAGGCTTCTGGTTGGGGTTACAGCCGTATTTAAGTTCAAATTCTTTCATTTTCGTATTCTCCGTTTTTATATTACTGATTTTTATTTACGATTCTTGTGTCGCTCTCGCCCGTAGCGATATCGATATATCTTACGAAAAGGGATACCTTATTATCCTGATTGAGGTTTGTCCAGATAAGGTCGGTAAGGGTGTCAATATCAACGTCGGGAAGCTCCAGGGTCTTAGGCTCGCCCTCAAAGGAAGGCAGAGGATTTCCGTCGCAGTTATAGGTGTGAATGAACTTCGCTCTGCCGGCGATGGGATTTGAGTAAGCGTATGTAAATCTCTCGCAAGAGGAATCGTCGCCCTCTGCGCTCTTAAGAATTGACATAGCGTAGTTCATATCGCCGTTTTCACGGTGAACGATACCCGAAATTCTGGGGGTGAAGTTAGGCTTATCGTCCTCAAATTCTCTTGTTCTGAGCGCCTGCTCGAAGGTCATCTGCTTATCCATAAGATCGTAAATGGTATCGGTCTGATCGCCGTTGGTAACGATGGTCTTGTTTCCAAGCACTCTTACGGGATAGTAAATGATAAGATGGGGGTCGATCATCTTGGACTCATCGTACGCCTTGGTACGCATAGCGTCGCCCTCTGCCACGAATACGCGGTTGCGGCTGTTTTCGCTTCTGCCCATAATGAAGTAAGCGATTACCGCCTTTTTAGCGTCAGCGCTCTTACCGATAATAATACCTCTGCCGTGATAAGCAAGAGAATTCAGTTCATTTGCAATAGTTTTAACCTGCATTTTATATTTCCTCACTTTATATATACTTTGTTGTTTTCAACGCTGAGTCTGCCCTCGCAGAAAAGCTTTACAGCCATGGGCAGTATCTTCCACTCCGCTTCTTCCATAATTCTCTTCTGAAGCGTTTCGGGGGTATCGTCCTGCATAACCTCGACTGCCTTTTGCAAAATTATAGGTCCTGCGTCGCACTCCGGGGTAACGATATGAACCGTCGCGCCCGAAACCTTTACGCCCTTTTCAAGAGCCGCCTCGTGCACGTGAAGTCCGTAATATCCCTTACCGCAAAAGGACGGGATGAGCGCGGGATGCACGTTGATGATCTTATTCGGGAAAGCCTCGTACACCTGCTCGTCGATGATGGTAAGAAAGCCCGCAAGCACTACAAGGTCGATCTTTTCTTCCATCAAAGCGTCTGCCAAAGCCCTTGAATAATCTTTGATGCTGTCATATTCCTTACGCACCAGAACCTTTGTGGCAATACCGTTATTTTTGGCTCTTTCAAGGGCATATACGCCGTCCTTGGATGCAAGCACCAAGGATATCTCGCCGCCGCCAAGCTCGCCGCGCTTTTCCGCATCGATAAGCGCCTGAAGATTGGTTCCACCGCCCGAAACGAGCACTCCGATTCTTTTCTTTTTCATCAGCAAAGCACCACTTTTTCGTCGCCCTTGATGATCTCTCCGATCACGTAAGCGTCCTCGCCATACGCTCTGAGGATCTCAAGCGCAGTATCTACCTGGGAAGCGGGTACTACAACGCTCATACCAACGCCCATATTATAGGTGTTGAACATATCTCTTTCGGGTACGTTTCCAACCTTTGCGATAAGCTCGAATATGGGAAGTACCTTGACCGCGGACTTATCAATCTTAGCGCAAAGACCGTCGGGAATGGATCTTGGAATATTTTCGTAGAATCCGCCGCCCGTGATGTGGGAAATGCCCTTTACGTCTACCTTTTCAAGAAGTGCAAGTATGCTCTTTACGTAAATTCTCGTGGGAGTGAGCAGAGTTTCTGCCACGCTCTTACCGCCAAGAGCCTCGTTGGGAGTATAAAGGTCGGCGGGGTTATTGTCAATATCAAATACCTTACGGCAAAGTGAAAATCCGTTGGAGTGAACACCCGTGGAGGCAAGCGCGATCACAACGTCGCCCTCAGCCATCTTGGTGTTATCAAGTATCTTCTTTTTATCAACGATACCAACGGCAAAGCCAGCAAGGTCATAGTCATCCACGGGCATAAGACCGGGATGCCCGGCGGTCTCACCGCCGATAAGCGCCGCGCCCGACTGAACACAGCCCTCCGCAACGCCGCCAACGATCGCGGCGATCTTTTCGGGAATATTCTTTCCGCAAGCGATATAGTCAAGGAAGAACAGAGGCTTTGCACCGCAGCAGATGATGTCGTTAACGCACATCGGGGCCGCGTCGATACAGATGGTATCGTGCTTATCGATCAGAATAGCCATCTTGACCTTAGTTCCGCAACCGTCGGTACCGGAAACGAGACCCGGCTCCTCCATACCTGCGATATTAAGTCCGAAGCAGCCGCCGAATCCGCCCACATCATCAAGACAACCTTCGTTTTTTGTTCTTGCGATATGAGCCTTCATAAGT
>JAZSLE010000037.1:0-3952 GCA_045535215.1 Eubacteriales bacterium | reverse complement strand
CAATAAAGGCGCATCTGCTTCGAAGAGAATAAAGCTTGCATCCGAGAGCGTTTCGCGTTTGCTTAACGTTACGGGAAAGGGAAGCGTCGTTTTTACTTCCGGCGGAACAGAGGCTAACAACCTTACCATCCTCGGCGGCTTTTACTCAAAAAAGAGAAGGGGCGACGAAAAAATAATGATAACCGACTCGGAGCATGCGTCGGTAGATATGTGCGCGTGCAAACTTGAGTCGGACGGCTTTAAGGTATTAAGAGTTCCTACGGTTGGAGGAGAGCTTGATATTGAGTTTATAGAGAAGAACCTCTCTCCTTCACTTGTTCTTGCGTCGTTTATGTCTGTAAACAATGAGACCGGAGCCGTATATGATCTTAAGCAGGCATTCTCTCTTATAAAAAAGTATTCTCCCGACATAATAACGCACACGGATAACGTTCAGGGCTTTGGAAAGATAAGACTTGATCCTGCTCGTATAGGTGCGGATATGGTTTCGATAAGCTCACACAAGATACACGGACCGATGGGGGTTGGTGCGCTCTACGTATCTAGAGAGACGATAAAAGCGAAGAGGATAACACCGATACTCAACGGTGGAGGCCAGCAGAACGATCTTCGCTCGGGTACCGAAAATATGCCCGGAATTCTCGGATTTGCCGCCGCATGCGATGAGGTATACGCTCACTTTAACGAAAACGTTGCCGCGATGAGATCGGTCAGAGAATACGTGTCCGCGAGACTTTCTGAGCTTAACGTAAAGCAGAATATCCCGAAGGAAGCGGCTCCTCACATTCTTAACGTTACGCTTCCCGGTATAAAAAGCGAGGTAATGCTTCATTTCCTCTCTTCGAAGAACGTATACGTTTCGGCGGGATCTGCTTGCTCGTCAAATCATCCCGCTATATCCCGTCCGCTTACGGCATTCGGACTTTCGGACTTTGATGCCGATTGCTCGATAAGAATTTCGGTTTCTCCCGAAAGCACCAACGATGAGGCAGATGTGCTTGTCGATATGATGCGGGAGGGAATAGACAGTCTTGTCCGCAGAAGAAGATAAAGCTACAGATCCCGATTTTTTTCGGGATCTGATTTTTTATTTTTGCATTCTTTCTATAGCTCTTGCGTATCCGCCGCTTCCGTAAAGAAGTCTTTTGTTTACTCGGCTTATCGTCGCGGTGCTTGCTCCCGTTATCGCTACTATTTCCTCGTAGCGCATTCCCTTGGTAAGCATTTGTGCTATTTCCATACGCTGAACGATCGTGTTCAGCTCACTATACGTAAAAAGATCTGTTATAAGGCTTTTTATTTCGCTTGCACTCTTCAGACCTGATATAACGTTGCAGAGCATCTTTAGTTTTCTGTCGCTTGCCGTTTTCAATGCTATCACCCTCTTGTCTGTAGTCACTTTGTAAGTCTGTTTATTGCATCTGTCATCGTCTTTACATCGCTTCTTGTGTTGAATATCCCGAACGAGACTCGAACCGCGCCAAACTCTCCCGTATTAAGCGCTCTGTGCGCCAGCGGTGCGCAATGTAGACCGCAACGTACGAATATACCTTCTTTAGAGAGATATTCGCCTATCTGCTCGCTCGGAATACCGTTTACATTGAAGAGAAAGCAGTTTCCCTCATAATCGGGCAAATATATCTTTACCCGTTTATTGTCGTAAAGTCTATCTCTTGCTATACAAAAGAGCTGTTTTTCGTGCTCTGCTATCTCGTTTATACCGAATTCCGATAAAAAAGAGATGCCGGTATTAAGCGCAGATATTACGGGAACTGCCAATGTACCTGCTTCAAGTCGCTCGGGAAGATCGTTTGGCATATGGACGTTAGCGGAGTCGTGACCGCTTCCGCCCTCGATAAGCGTAGCTATATTTGTGCTTCCGTCACTTAAAAGGATACCGAGCCCCATCATACCGAGAAGCCCCTTGTGTGCGGGAGCGCATAAAAGGTTAACAGAAGATCTTGGCATATTGATATCCGTGTGTCCCGCGCTTTGCGATGCGTCAAGAACAAACAGAATTCCGTTTTCCTTGCACAGCTTACCTATGCGCTCGACAGGAATTCTGAAGGAGCATAGATTTGAACTGTGATTCATTATTACGGCTCGCGTTTGCGGCTTTATTTTTGTTTTGATATCACGTAAGATAGCGTCGCTCGATGCCCCTATAACGTGTACAACGTCATAGCTGCAACCCTTGCTTTCACATAAGGATACGACGGGACGAAACACGGCGTTATGCTCCATATCACTTATGATGAAGTGATCTCCGTAGGAAGTAATTCCCTTAATGGCGATATTCAGCGCATAAGTGGCGTTTTGTGTGAAAACCACGTTTTCGGGGCTTGCACCGAATAAGCCCGCCACTTTTTCGCGGCATTCGTATACGGCGTCAGAGCTGATAGCGGAAAGCCGATGCCCGCTCCTTGACGGGTTCCCTCCGTATATTCTAAATGCATTATCGGCCGCTTTATAAACGCATTCGGGTTTGGGATATCCCGTTGCAGCGTTGTCAAGATATATCATATACCGTTTCCGGACGTACGCCTATCTCTCGAAGAAGGTCAAGAGCCCTTTGAAGATCCGATTTCTTTAAATCAAGTCCGTACGTGCAACCTCCTCCTTTGAATGAGCCGTCCGTTTTGACTACGGTGGAATCTATCCCGTTTTGCTCAAGCCTTCTTTTTAACAGTTGTGATTTGGTTTGTGAACCGATGCCGACCCTTGATCGGTTCGTGCCGACGTAGCTCATACAAGCATCTCCTTTCCTTGAATTTAGGGGAGCCCTGCTTTAATTATATGCCGAACTGCGTCGAAGTGTGACGAAAAAGGGAAGGCTTTGGCGGTGCGTAAGGATGAATGTTAAGTTTTTAACGGTAAAAAATCAAAAAAGCTATTTACACGGAAAGAATATTGTGATATAATATATATGAGTATGTACAAATGCAGAGCTGCTCATGGAGGTTTAATAATGAAGAGCGATATTCAAATAGCTAAAGAATCTACGATGCTTCCGATTTCCAAGATCGCGGAAAAGCTTGGTCTTGGCATAGACGAGTACGAGCCCTACGGTTGGTATAAGGCAAAAATATCCGACGAATTTCTTAAGAGAAAGGCTTCCGAAAAGAACGGAAAGCTTATACTTGTTACAGCTATCAACCCTACTCCCGCGGGAGAAGGAAAAACCACTACGAGCGTTGGTCTCGGAATGGCTATGGAGAAGATAGGTAAGAAGGCTATAATAGCACTCCGCGAGCCCTCGCTCGGTCCTGTTTTCGGAATCAAGGGAGGTGCTGCAGGCGGTGGATACGCACAGGTGCTTCCTATGGAGGATATCAACCTTCACTTCACAGGTGACTTCCATGCTATAACTGCGGCTAACAACCTTCTTTGCGCAGTTCTCGACAACCATATACAGCAGGGAAACGAGCTTGGTATAGACCAGAGAAGAGTACTTATAACAAGAGTTACCGATACTAACGACAGAGCCCTGAGAAACGTTATAGTAGGTCTCGGCGGTAAACTCAACGGTGTTCCGCGTGAAGATCACTTCAAGATCACGGTCGCAAGTGAGGTAATGGCTATCCTTTGTCTTGCAGAATCGCTTGCAGACCTCAAGGAGCGTCTCGGCAATATGCTCGTTGCATATAAGTACGACGGTTCTCCCGTATACTGCAGAGATCTTCAGGTGAACGGATCTATGGCTGTTCTTCTTAAGGACGCTATAAAGCCGAATCTTGTTCAGACTATAGAAAACACTCCCGCTATAATCCACGGCGGTCCTTTCGCAAACATTGCTCACGGATGTAATTCTGTAAGAGCTACAAAGCTTGCGCTCAAACTTGCGGATTACACGATAACCGAGGCAGGCTTCGGCGCAGACCTCGGCGCTGAGAAATTCTTTGACATCAAATGCCGTAAGGCAGGTCTTACTCCCGATGCCGTAGTGCTCGTT
>JAZSLE010000014.1:0-5789 GCA_045535215.1 Eubacteriales bacterium | reverse complement strand
CAACGGAAGCGGAACTCCCTCTACCGGAGACAACACGATACTTCTCGTGCTCGCTCTTATAACCGTTGCAGGTGCTACAACATACTTCTCCTGCAAGAAGTCCAGAAGCGCAAGATAAGCGGTCTTAAATAAATGAAACGGTCTCTTATGAGGCCGTTTCTCTTTTTTATTTTGCTTTTATTTCATAATTTACATAGCAATCACATTTCAATCACTTTGATTTAACAATAAAAATGTATACTATAATGTATAAATCCATTATTTCGAAAAGTATACTGTAGTATACACCGTAAACAAACAAGGAGTTCACAATGAACAACAGACCGAAAAGATCGTTTAAGGAAAAAATGATCGCATTCATGTACGGCCGTAACGGACCGGATGCTCTTTACAGCTTCATCATATGGTTTGGACTTACTCTCATTATTATAAATCTCTTCATCGGATCTATCATACTTTCCCTCCTGTACTTTGCATTGGTCGGATACGCGATATTCAGACTTATGTCAAGAAACGTGCAGAAGCGCAGAAAGGAGAACGCCGCATACTTGAAGATACAAAATAAATTCACGTCCTTCTTCAAGCTCAGGCACTCAAAATTCAAGGATAGAAAAACTCACGTATACAAAAAATGCCCCTCCTGCAAGAAGGTGCTTCGTTTTCCAAAGCGAAAGGGAGATCATACGGTAGTATGTCCTTGCTGTCAGGCAAGATTCAACGTAAAAATAAAATAAAATAGAATAAGGTAATAAAAATGTTAAGATTAAAAAACATCGTTAAGGACTATAAGACATCATCAGAGACGGTCAACGCATTACGCGGCATAGACCTTTCATTCAGAAAGAATGAGTTCGTATCGATACTCGGCCCCTCGGGTTGCGGTAAGACCACACTTTTGAACATAATCGGAGGTCTTGACCATTACACAAGCGGCGACCTCATAATAAACGGAAAAAGCACGAAAAAGTACAAGGACAGAGATTGGGATATCTATAGAAACCACCGCATCGGCTTTATATTCCAAAGCTACAACCTTATTCCCCACCAGACTATACTTCGCAACGTTGAGCTTGCTCTCACGATATCCGGTGTATCCAAAGAGGAGCGAGTAAAAAAAGCGAAGACGGCTCTTGACAGAGTAGGTCTTGCCGGAAACTACAACAAGAGACCTAATCAGCTTTCGGGCGGGCAGTGTCAGCGAGTAGCAATAGCGCGTGCGCTCGTAAATGATCCCGAAATACTGCTTGCAGACGAGCCCACGGGTGCACTTGACACGGTAACGTCGGTACAGATAATGGATCTTATCAAGGAGATATCCGAGGAAAGACTCGTTATCATGGTAACGCATAATCCCGAGCTTGCAGAAAAGTATTCGACGAGAACGGTGCATCTGCTTGACGGTCTCGTAATAGAGGACACCGATCCCTTCTCGGAGGAGGACGAGATCGCAGAATGCAAGCGTCTTGCGGAGGAAAAGGAAGCCGCAGAGAAAGAGGCGAGTAAGCTTGATCCCAAAAAGAAGAAAAAGAACAAGAAGGAAAACGCAAAAATGTCCTTCTTCACCGCGTTCAGGCTTTCGGCCAGAAATCTCATCTCAAAAAAGGCAAGGACGGCGCTCGTCGGATTTGCGGGATCTATAGGAATTACGGGTATCGCTGTCGTGCTTGCTCTTTCAAGCGGTATACGCGCCTACGTTGCCTCAATGCAGGACGATATGCTTTCGGGAAATCCGATAACCATAACCGAGAACACGTACGATCTCTCCGCTCTTACGGGTATGATACCGGAGGTGGAGCTTGAGGAATTGATAAAAGAGGACGGAAAGGTCTATATTAATTCTCTTATAGAGCGGTTGGCAGAGACCGCGGACCGTATGGAAAGCATAATGGTCAAAAACGATATTAACGAGAATTATATAGATTACGTAACGTCAATGCCGTCCGAATACGTGTCCGAGATGCTTCTCGACTACGGAGTAGACTTCACGAACAACATTTACACCGATTTCACCGACAAAAAGGGAGACAAGGCAAGTAACACATCCATCTCCGCAATAACGCAGATATACACTTCTGTTCTTGAGAAGACCGAATTCGCCGACTTTTCGGGATACATCACGATGCTTACCGAAGCATTCAAGCCCTGCCTCGGCAACACCGACTATATGCTATCGCAGTACGACGTACTTTCGGGCAAAATAGCGACCGAGGCGAACGAAATAATGATCGTCGTTAACCCAGACACCTGCCTTACCGACGTGCTTCTTGCCCAGCTCGGCTACTACACGCAGGAGGAATTCCTCAACATCGTATACGAGGCTACCGAAAACGAGCTTTACGACGAAGCGAATTACAGAAAGTATTTCACCTATGACGAGCTTCTCGGAAGAAGCTATGTATGGTATCCGAACGATACGGTATTCGAGAAGGTAGATGACGAAATGCTGAGCAAGCTCACTCCGTTTACCTATAAGGCGTATTCAGACGACTTTTCAGAGGACGACGCACTTGAGCTTAAGGTCGTCGGTATCCTTCGCGCAAAGGAGGACATCAACTACGGATGTCTCACATCGGGTGTATATTACACTCCCGCGCTCACCGAATACGTGCTTGAAAAGAATGGGGATTCCGAGATAGTAAAGTATCTCAACGAAAAGGAAAGCGATTCCATCACGAGTACAAAGTATCAGGGTATGGATATGGGTATCACCTACAAGTACTCGTTCAGATATCTCGATGAGGTATACGAGGACGTTGTCGGATACGTCGGAACCTCTATGTCCATAATGATGCCCGGCGCAGGAAACTCGGGTATGCCGCAGAGCAAAATGTATACTCTCACTCTCCGTGAGCTTGGAGGAGTGGATATTGCCAACAAGATATCCATATATCCCGTAAACTTCGACTACAAGGATCTTGTAAACGAATATCTTGATGCCTGGAATGATAACGGAGACGTAACGGTAGGCGACAAGACGCTTACAAAAGACGATAGAACGGACGTCATCTATACAGACACGCTCTCACTTGTCATAGAGATGATAAACAACATGATAAACATCGTTTCCACCGCGCTCATTTCATTCACGTCGATCTCTCTCGTGGTATCCACCGTAATGATCGGCATCATAACCTACGTATCGGTCGTTGAGCGTATAAAGGAGATAGGTGTTATCCGTGCGCTGGGCGGACGCAAGAAGGACGTCAGCCACCTCTTCAACGCAGAGACCTTTATCGTCGGTCTTCTCGCAGGTGCGATTGGTATCGCAATAACCTACGGTATATCCGCTGTAGCGAACATCATCATAGAGTCGCTGACGGGAATATCGTCGATAGCCGCTCTACCGATAGATCAGGCGGTAATATTGATCGCTCTCAGTGTTGCACTTACGCTTATATCCGGACTTATTCCCGCAAGATCTGCGGCGAACAAGGACCCTGTAGTCGCACTCAGAACCGAATAACACAGTGGGCTGTCCATCAAGTGAGACAGCCCTTCTTTTTATGGTATCACAAAAATTTCTGCTTTGCCGCGTCTATCTTTTGCTGCTCTGCCTTCTGCTCGGGATACCATCCCTTCTCCGCCATCTTCGTATAAATGGCGTTCTGGAGGCTCAACGTTTCGTTGAATGCCTTTGTAAACGTTTCGTGGACGTTCTTTGTACTTGACTCTATCGCACCATGCATCATAAGATCGCACGCGCCCTTTGTCACGTTCAGTATATTCTCCATTATTTCACGGTCGGTCATACTCTTCTCCTTATTTCAAAAGATCGCAAAAGTTGTCGTAGCTTTGCTTGTGCTTTTCTCCGAGCGACAAAACGAAACTCTTGAGCTCGGGATCGGAAAGCTGCTCCGCAAAGGACGTGCATGACGTCTGCATCTGCTTTTCGTGGCCGAGCGCATCCTCAATATACATAAGTTCTTTTGGTGACATTTTATATCCTCGCTTTTTTTACTTTGTATCGATACGAAAACAGTATCCCTCGTAAAGCGTTACTTTATACCCGAATTTTTTTGCACGTTGTATTTTTATATAAAAAACAGCCCCACGAAGCACTCGCAGGGCTGTTTTTTCATATTTGCTTATTTTTTCTTCTCGTAACGCTTGCAAAGATGCGATATCGGACAAATATCACACTTTGGGCCTCTTGCATTGCAGTATTCCCTTCCGAACCATACTATTCTATGGCAAAAATCGGATTGCTTATCCGACGGTATCAGCTTATCCATGATAAGCTCCACCTTATACGGATCCTTTATGCTCTCGTCGTACGCTCCGATCCTTCCGCATATGCGTATGCAGTGAGTATCTGCAACTATGCCGCCCTTATGATATATATCGCCGAGCAGGAGATTGGCTATTTTTCTGCCTACGCCGGGGAAAGCAAGAAGGGCGTCCATGTCATCGGGGAGTATGCCATCGTACTCGTAAACTAGTTTTTTCATGCTCTCCTTGATGCTTTGCGCCTTTGTCCTGTAGAGGCCACACGGGCGCACCGTTTTTTCTATCTCCTCAAGCGGAGCTTCGGCAAGATCGGCCGCCGTAGGGTAAAGCGCGAATAGGTCCTTGCAGACGATATTTACACGCTCGTCGGTGCATTGAGCGGATAATCTGCCCATAACAAGCAACTTCCACGCCTCTCCCTCGTATTCAAGGGCACATTCGGATTCCGGATAAAGCTTCTCCAGAGCCTCTTCGACGAGGCTCATCCTTTGCTTTTTCGTCATTATCAGAAGTGTACTGTCTGTCCTGCGGGTATCTCAACCGCCTCACCGTTTACGCTTATCCATACGTTTACTGCCGTGGGGTTGTAAGCCATATCAAGCTCCTGACCGATTCTGAGAGACTTTACAGCATTGATATAATCCATTATCTCAACGTTTGTAGCAAACCATACCTTTTCGTTGAAGCCTATTCTTGCGCAGAACTCCTCGATAAGCTCCCAGTTGTTATCGGTGTTGAACTCATAGCTGTGTCCCCAAAGGTAGAAGAGCTGAGGTCTTGCCCATCTCATATCAGCGAGGAAGGGATCGATCTTATCAAGTATGTTCATCTTATGATGGCAGGTAGGATTCCACTTCATAAAATCTGTGGGAAGGTCGAACTTCTGTGTTGAAAGAGTAGTTCTTGAGTACTCCATGCCTGCAGCGCGGAAGGTAGAGATTACACGGTCGTCATAATTTCCGTAAGGATACGACATACCTCTTACAATGTATCCGCACGCCTTTTCAAGATTCTTTTTGTCCTCTGCTATCTCATAAAGAAGGCTCTGAGCGGGAAGGTCTACCGGGAACGGGTGCGTAAGCATATGGCATGAGACCTCGTGGCCCTTATAAAGAGCAGCTACCTCGTCGAGAGTAACGTGCTTTTCGTCGATCATTCTTCCGGAGTTAAGGTGGAAGGTTCCCTTTATTCCGTTCTTATTAAATATGTCAACGAGGCGCCTATCAAAGGTAACGCCGTCATCGTAGCTCATTGTAAAGCATTTGAATTTTCCGCCGGGAAAACGGTTAAAGCTGATCTTATTCATAGTGTGTCTCCTTTTATTATAGATAAAACAACACCCCGCTTGAAATATGCTCAAACGGGGTATTTATGTTTGTCACATTAGTGAACTATGCACATTTCTGTTTCCTTATCAAAGATATGGATTCTGGACATATCAAGAGCAACCTTGATCTTGTCGCCTGCATGAGACTGGGAACGAGGAGAAACTCTTGCGATGAGCTTTGTAAGATCCTCTTCGTGGTCGCTGTCACCAACTACGAGGTAGAGATAGATCTCTG
>JAZSLE010000141.1:0-3408 GCA_045535215.1 Eubacteriales bacterium | reverse complement strand
CATGATAGATTGTATGCTCATAAACTCTCTGCTTTCAGCTATGAAAAACGGCGCAAGACTCGTTATGATAGGAGATGCGGATCAGCTTCCGAGTGTCGGAGGAGGAAACGTACTCGGAGACATAATAGCATCCGAAAAATTTCCGGTCGTACGCCTTGACGAGATATTCAGACAGGCTAAGGAAAGCCTTATAATAACGAACGCGCATGAGATAAATAAGGGCAATATGCCCGTGCTTGATCGAAAGAACGGCGATTTCTTTTTTCTTGAAACGGACGACGACAGAGTTGTTGCGAACACTATCGCGTCGCTTTGCAAAACGAGATTGCCGAAGGCATATTCTGTGTCTCCGTTCTCGGATATTCAGGTCATCACTCCCACGAAAAAGGGAGTTTGCGGTACTGACGGCTTGAACGTCAGCCTTCAGACGATGCTCAATCCCGCTTCGTCCGATAAAAAGGAGCATACTTATAACGAGACCGTCTTCAGAGAAGGCGACAAGGTCATGCAGATGAGAAACAATTACGATATTTCCTGGAATGACATTGATACCTATGAGGATGGCAACGGAATATTCAACGGAGATGTCGGATTGATAGAGGAGATAGATGAGACCGACGGATATATGACGGTGCTCTTCGATAAGCGTCGCACGGAATATGATTTTTCCTTCCTTGAAGATCTTTCTCTCGCATATGCGATAACCGTACACAAGAGCCAGGGAAGTGAGTATCCGTTCGTTATATTGCCGATGGCAAACGCCCCGAAAATGCTGCTTACGCGCAACCTTTTATATACCGCGGTCACAAGGGCGGTTAGAACGGTTATACTCGTAGGAAGCAGAAAAATCGTGTCCGAAATGATAGATAACAATATGTTCTCAAAGCGTTACACTTGCCTTGAGAATATGATAATATCCGAATATAAGGAGACAAGGTAATATGCGTCTCTTTGAGTATTTGGAGTATCTTTTTTGCCCTCCGATATGTGTATTCTGCGGTAATATGATAGGGTACGTGCATTCAACTCTTCCGCTTTGCGAGGAGTGTGAGGCTAAGCTTCTTAAGGAATCAAACGAAAAATGCGATGTCTGCGATCTACCTGTAAGCAGATGCAGATGTTCGCCTGCTGCTCTCTCGGAGCTTGGATGCAGATTTCACGTAAAGCTTGCATACTATCGTGGAGGTACTCGCGATAAGGTCGCAAACAGACTTGTATACGAAATGAAGCAGTCGTCGGACAAGCGCTTCTTCGATCATCTTGCATGCAGGCTCAAGAGAAGCATAAGCGATGTGCTTTGCTTACTTGAAGAGGAGTACGGAAAGGATAATATACTTATTACGTATGCACCGAGATCGGCTAAATCGTACATCGAAAACGGAACCGATCAGGCCAAAATGCTTGCCGAGGCGGTATCCCGACTTGTCGGTATTAAATCGGTAAACATAGTAAAGCGTAAAAGTAAAGCGAACGGCGTGATGAAGGAGCTTGGATACGACGAAAGATTCAGGCAGGTGTCGGGGACTTACGCTATTCGTAACGGTAATCAATCGCTTGAAAACAAATTTTTAATAGTAGTTGACGACGTTGTCACTACCGGTGCTACGGTAAGTGAGATAGTTAAGCAGGCATATAAAAACGGCGCTTGCGGATTTGGGGTCATATCGGTCGGAAGCGCAAAAATATCTGACTAAGCGAAAAGGGGAAAAGTATGAACAAAAAGAAAGCGTTGTGGTATTTCAGTATTGCTGCCGCAGTGGTTCTGTTTGCCGTTGCGATCACACATCTCGGAGAGATTTGGAGAGCAATGAAATGGTGCTATTCTGCAGTTCTTCCGATAGTTATGGGACTTTGTATGGCGTTCGTTTTGAACGTCGTAATGAGTGCGCTTGAAAAAAGAGTGCTCGGAGGAATGGGAAGATCCAAATTTAAGTTTGTAAGAAAGATCCAGCGTCCTCTTGCAATAATCATAACCCTTTTACTTATTGCCGGCTTTACCGCTCTTATGATTGCGATAATCGTTCCCGCTATAACGCAAACGGTCGATATCATAATAGAGGAGTTCCCCGAGTTTATACAAAAGTTCAGCGTCTTTGTTACAGATGTTCTTACTCAATTAGATATCCAGATAGATATCGTAGGTGAGGAGGGAATAAACTGGGTGATCCTCAGTGAAAGGATAGTTACCTGGCTTAAGGAGAACTCCAACGTCATCCTCAATGTCACGACCGGAGTTCTCGGAAACGTATCCGGATCGCTGTTCAACTTTATTATCGCATTCATGATCGCGATATACGTACTTGCGGGCAAGGAGAAGATAAAATATTTTCTTCACGGTCTTATGAAAGCCGTATTCAAGCGCGAAACGGTAAAAAAGATCGAAAAGGTCTCTTCGCTTACTTATTTTTCATTTGCACGCTTTATAACGGGGCAGGTCGCAGAGGCAGTGATACTCGGTCTTATGTGCTTTATCGGTATGCTTATTCTCGGAATACCTATGGCGGGAATCGTTTCGGTTATCGTCGGCCTTACGGCATTGATACCGATTTTCGGTGCATGGATAGGTGGCGCCGTAGGAGCCTTCCTTATCGTTATGCTCGATCCGGTAAAGGCGTTTATCTTTGTAGTTTTTCTTCTCATTCTTCAGCAGATCGAGGGAAATGCTATATATCCGAAGGTCGTTGGAGAATCGATCGGTATCCCGAGCCTGCTCGTTTTGTCTGCCGTTACCATCGGTGGTGGAGTTGCGGGAATTCCCGGAATCCTCTTCTGCGTGCCGATAACGAGTGTGGTTTATACTCTTCTTAAGGAGTTTATTGAAAAAAGCAAGGCAAAGCAGACCACAGCGGCGGCTGTGACCGGCACCGAAACGGTTGCTGCTACCGAGATCACCGCTTCAGCAGAGCCTACCGCTGATGAATCCTCGGACGCTGCCGAGGAAACTGTAGCGGATACGGTTGAGAAAGCCGCCGAGGAGACACATTCGGAAGAGCCCAAGGATGTCGCCGAGGAGGAAACCGGGTCAAACGAAGAAACAGTAAACGGTTGATACTTATATGACCGCGGTCAAAGCCTTACGTCAAGTGCGCGTCTGAGCTTTTCGACTGCGGTCTTTTCTATCCTGCTTATGTACGATCGTGAGATGCCAAGAATGGAAGCGACCTCCTTTTGTGACATAGGCATACTGTTGTCAAGACCGTATCTCAACACGATTATACGTCTTTCGCGCTCGCTGAGAGAGTATTCTATTGCGTTCTTCAGCTTTTCGCATATTATAGCCTTGTCTATATCCTCGTCTATATTTTCGTCTGATCCCAATATGTCCGAATAGGTGAGCGGATTTCCGTCTCTGTCAAGTCGGAGGCCAAGCGGGCTTAGGAAGACAAGTGTTAACTACAACTCCTTGGC
>JAZSLE010000002.1:0-9820 GCA_045535215.1 Eubacteriales bacterium | reverse complement strand
CTAAGACCGCTTGGCCTCCGACTTCTCTTTCCGTTAACCTATTTGCAATACGCCGCCAGCAGCTTCAGGGTATTTTCCACGCCGTCCTTATGGCTTCTTTCGTAGCCGTGGGACGCGTATACTCCGGGACCTATGAGCGCGTGGCGGATATCGTTGCCTGCGCGAAGGGTAGCCTCGACGTCAGAGCCGTAGAAGGGATAGACGTCAACGGCATATCCGAGCTCAAGCCTTCTGGCGTGAGAGATAAGCGCGGTGGTCATGGCGTAATTGTAGGGTCCGCCCGAATCCTTGGCGCAGATGGACACCTCTCTCTCGGTGCATACGAGTCCGTTTCCTACGCAACCCATATCAACCGAGATAGCCTCGGTGACTCCCTCGGGGACGGAGGCGGAACCGCCGTGTCCGACTTCCTCGTATACAGTGACGTGAACGTATATACGTCTTTCGGGGACTATGCCCTTGTCTTTAAGATATTTTGCAAAGGCAAGAAGTATTCCGACGCTGAGCTTGTCGTCGAGGAAGCGGCTCTTAACGTATCCGCTGTCGGTCACTCTGAATCTCGGTTCTACCGCTACGATGTCACCCACCGCGATGCCGAGTTTTTTCGTGTCCGCAGCGCAGTTTGTGTTTTCATCTATTACGACCTCAAGAGCGTCGTACGAGCGAGATGCGGACGAATAATCCCTGTTTACGTGGACGGAGGCGTTGCTCATCTGGATCGTTCCGTTATATATTCCGTCAAATCTCGTGATTATCCTGCAATCCTCGCACTCTATATTGTTGGGATTAAGGCCTCCTATGGGAGAGAGCTTGAGTCTTCCGTTGCCCTTTATCTCCGCAACTATCGCGCCGAGAGTATCGGTATGCGCCTCAAGGAAGAGTGCGTCCTCCTTGTTTTTACCTCCGAGGTCTACGATAAGGCCGCCTTTATTGGTTATTTTTGCGGAACAGCCAAGTGACTCGAATTCCTTCTTGAGAAGCTCTACGGCATTCTGCGTATAGCTTCCGGGGCTATCTGTATTTATAAGCTTTTCTGTCATTTCGACAGCGTATTCAACGTATTCCTTCATGGTGTTTCCTTTCTCAGAAGTGAATGCAGATGCATCCGTTCTCATTTTTTGTTATTTTATCCGCTATTACGGGATCGAGGCGAACTGTGACGCTTCCTTCGGTCTTTACCGAAAGCGAGGTGCCGTTTTCGTCTCTCTCATAGCTTACTTCTACCCTTCCGTTCGGCATTATTCTTTCGCCCCTCGCAAACGCAACGTCCGCTATCGTGCAGGGCTTTATATACACACTGTTCGGGTCTGAGAGGTCAGGGTTTACGGACATGCCGAGGACGTTATCTATCAGCCAATGGCAGACGTCAGCATGGAAGTGGTGGTCAAACGAGCAATACTTCACCTTCATATCCGCGGTGTCGAATCTTTCGGGCATTGCGGTAAATCCGCGCCTTATTATGTCGGCATACGAGGGCTGCTTCTCACTCATTATCATTTTATACGCAAGATCGGTCCTTCCGTATCTTGAAAGTGTATGCAGCACCGTTCTTGAGCCGAGGAAGCCGACGTTCATTACTTCTCCGTCCTTTTCAATCTCAAGGACAAGTCTGTTTAATGCTTTATCCACCTCGTCCTCGTTGAATATGCCGTAGGTGAGGCCGAAGCTTTGTGCGGTTTGTGTTCCGTGCGATAGGCTCATATCCTCCTTATTGAGAAGGTGGGCTCTTATCGATTCGCGGAGAGATGCGGCAAGAGCTTTTGCATATTCCGAATACTCGGCGGGGGCGTTCACGAGGTCGAAGAGCATCGCCGCCTTATTGCAGATATCAAACGTGACGGCGC
Source organism: Eubacteriales bacterium (assembly GCA_045535215.1). Classification (GTDB taxonomy): domain Bacteria; phylum Bacillota; class Clostridia; order Oscillospirales; family CAG-272; genus SIG640. Next base: position 7,976 of record JAZSLE010000002.1, on the reverse strand, counting down.
TGTCGGTAAAGAGGATAGGCGTTGTCGGCTTACTAGGATTGCAGCCCGACTGACAGTAGTCGCCAAGACCGATATCAAGCAATCCGTTCTCGTCTCTTCTGCCGTTTACGTATACGAGGTAGCGGTATATCGTTTCAACGCACTTTTCTGCGCAGGTCTTATCTCCGGTGTACTTATAAACGTAATACGGGACGTTGACTATTACTCTGTCCCATGCGGGGCCGTTACCCCACTTAAAGCCCCAGCCACCCGTAGGAACTATTCCGGGGAGGCTTCCGTTTTCCGCCTGTGCTCTTATTATGCTATCCATCCAGACGTTAAGGGTATTTGCTATTCCGAGATTCAGAAGCATATGCTCGCAGGACTCGGAGGCGTCTCCCGTCCAGCCGTTCTTCTCTCTTTGCGGACAATCGGTCGGGAAATAATAGAGATTATCAAGGTCGCTCTCTCTGCAGATAGCGAACAGCTTATTCAGTATATCCGACGAGCATTCAAAGCTTGCGAGTCTTTGCACGTCCGAGCATGCGGGAAGGAATGTTACGGTATCCTTGCTTATCTGCTCCTTATCCGCACCGTGAATATGACAATATCTGCATCCGTAGTAGGTAAACGGTATCTCAAAGGTCTCGTTCTCCTCTCCTCTGCAGATATACACCGCTCTTTGAACGAAGCCCTTCGGGAAGAAGTTTATGTTATTGATATCAAGGTTTCCGTTCTCGTCAAGAAGCTCACCAAATCTCAAGGATATGCGTTGTCCCGCTCTTCCGTTTATACGAAGCCTTGCGGTGCCTGCGCTTATTTTACCGAAATCGAATATGAATCCGGCATCAAAGTCGTCGCCATCAAGACAGGTGGGGCCGTTATACGTATCTCCGCGCGGAACGTAATTGCAAATGCCGCCCTCGTGTATTGAAACGGGAGCAAGCTCCTCTCTCACTCTTATCGGCTCTGCGTTGCAGCGTCTTATCTCGCCGATCCTTCTATCCTCCGAGATGGGTGTCGGGGTGTGCCACGTACCGACGGTGCCGTAGCCTGTGAAGTCTCTTTTTACCAACTTCGTCGCGTCCCAGACGATTCCGCAACGGTAGTCGTCGAAGAGGAGTGCGCTCCGCTTCCACATTGAGTCGCCTGCGTCATGGTGTCTTTCTCCCGTAAAGAGGTCGAATGCGAGCGCAGGTGCGGCGCGGTAGGACGCCTTATCGAAATCCCATATCTGCCCGCCCGGATTATTGACAAAGCCGTTGCCAAGCAGGATACAGACGTTGTTACGTCCCACTTTGAGCTTATCCTCAAGCTCGTATCTGTCGTAATAGACAAGGTGCTCGGGGTTTGATACGTAGGGCGCGAGAAGACCCTTCGTTATTTTTTTGCCGTTGACGAAGAGATCGTAAAATCCGATAACGGCTATATCAATATATGCTCCCGCAGTGGTATTCACACACTCAAAGCTGATATTGAAGAGAGGTGCGGGGACCGCTTTTTCGTAGGTCGTATATTCCTCACCCGCGGTAAAGAAACGTTCTATACTCATTTTCATTTCTCCTTTTTTTATTATAAACAAAATGCAGAAGGACCCGCATTAGCGGATCTCATCTGCATAAGACAGCTTATCAGCTCTCGTCAGGCTCGCGGAAGCGGCCTCCAAACTGAGGGCTGAAGAGGGCATCGGAGTCCTCTTCTATGAAGTCGAACAAGTGACCGTTGTTCTTCTGTCTGCGATATTTTATGATGGCGGCGGCTCCTGCATACAGCTGTGCCGCGCCCAAAGCGAGCATGGTGACGGACACCGTCTGCTTTTCCAAGCTTTTGAAGGACACCGTAGCCAAGGACACCCCAAGTGTCACAAGTCCCGAAAGTGAAAGTGCTTTACCGAGTAGATCCAACTTTTCGTTTGCTTCGTGCTTCATATTAGTCTCCTGTCTGCTTCCGCTGTCTGCTTATATACTGTTTTACTTTACGCGTTCGCGTTCATCTTAAGGTACGCGTTGATAAATCCGTCTATCTCGCCGTCCATTACTGCGGTGATGTTTCCGTTTTCAAAGTTCGTTCTCGTATCCTTTGCGAGCGTGTAGGGCATAAACACGTACGAGCGGATCTGGCTTCCCCACTCTATTTTCGTCTTGTTACCCTTGATATCCTCGATCCTCTCAAGCTTTTCCTCAAGCTTTATCTCCATGAGCTTCGACTTGAGCATCTTCATCGCTGTTTCCTTGTTCTGAAGCTGCGAGCGCTCGGTCTGGCATCCTACTACGATTCCCGTAGGCTTATGGAGTATTCTTATCGCGGAGTCGGTCTTATTGATATGCTGTCCGCCTGCACCGGATGAACGGTGTGCGGTAATCTCGAGGTCTTCCTCTCGAATCTCTACCTTATCGAGCTCGTCGTCGAACTCGGGCATAACCTCGATGGAGGCAAATGAGGTCTGTCTTCTGCCGTTGGCGTCAAAGGGAGACACACGAACGAGCCTGTGAACACCGTTCTCGCTCTTCATATAGCCGTATGCGTTCTCGCCCTCTATCATTATGGTGGCGCTCTTTATTCCCGCTTCGTCGCCGTCAAGCCAGTCGATAAGCTTTACCTTGTATTCGTGCTTCTCTGCCCATCTCGTTATCATTCTGTAGAGCATCTGAGCCCAGTCCTGAGCCTCTGTTCCGCCTGCTCCGGGATGGAAGGAGATAATAGCGTTGTTTTTATCGTACTCGCCCGAGAGAAGAAGGGTTATTCTCTGTCTTTCCTGCTCCTCGTCTATCGCGAGCATCTCCTCTCTGACCTCGTCAACGTAGCCCTCCTCGTTTTCCTCTATTGCCATCTCGGCAAGGGCTATATTGTCATCAAGTCTTTCGCAAAGCTTTTCGTACTTTTCTATCTTGTCCTTATTCTGCTTTATAACTCTCAGTACCTTTGATGAGTTCTCTTGGTCATTCCAAAATTCTGCCGCCGTTGTGGATTCTTCGAGCTCTGCGGTCTTTTTTCTGAGCTCCTCTATCTGCATGGCGTCCCCGAGATCCTTAAGCTTGTCCCTCATGGCAAGCATCTCGTATTTTGCTTCTTCAAGTGCTATAATCAATTAAAGGGCACCGTCCTTTCCTGTTGTTGGTCTTATTTGGTATTATCGTACGTTTTTGCACGAAAAACACCTTTGCTATTATATTATAGCAGATTGCTTTTATTTTGACAAGGGGAAAAGGTAAAATTTTTTTAAAATATTGATTTAACCCTTGACAAAAAGAGAAAATAGTATTATAATTCTATTGTATGAATTATTATTCTGAATGTGCCGCAATGTGCGGCGGAAAGGTGTTGTGTAATGGTCGTTACCCGTAATACTATTATCGGTGACATTCTCGATTATGATGCGGGAACTGCTCAGTTCTTCTTCGCTATCGGTATGCACTGTCTCGGCTGCCCTCATTCAAGAGGAGAGTCCATCGAAGACGCTTGCGCGGTTCACGGAACGGACGTTGAGGAGCTTATCAAGAACATCAACGAATATCTTGCATCCAAGGCGTAAAACGCTTCTGCGGAAGGGGCGATACCCCTTCCGCTTTCGATGGAACCACAGGCTGTCGTAACGACAGCTATTATTTTTATAATGGCGAAAGGTAACCTATGAGCAGACTTCCCATTCTTTCAAAAAGGCTTTCTGCGGCGCTTCCCTTCATAAAAAAGGGAGACGTTGTCGCGGATATCGGAACCGACCATGCGTATCTCCCGATCCATCTTGTTCTCTCGGGACTGTGCAAGTATGCGTACGCTTGCGACATCAACGAAGGACCGTGCATGCGTGCAAAAGAAAATGCACGTCATTACGGTGTATCGGATGCGGTAAGAGTAAGCAAACGGGACGGAATATGCGGGCTTGAAGAGTCCGAGGTGAATAAATTTATATTGTTCGGTATGGGCGGCGAGCTTATTGCGTCAATACTATCAGCAGTACCGATAAGGGAGGGCACCGAATTCATACTTGGGCCGATGACAAAGCAGGATGCGCTTCGCTCCTATCTTTCGGAAAACGGCTTTTCCATTCTTGACGAGGACGTTGTCGCGGACGGCGGTAAGACGTATCAGATCATCCTTGCAAGAAAGGGCGGCGAGGCATACTCCCTCTCACCCGCGGAGCTGAAGCTCGGAAGGATAAACATTGAGAAGCGGACGCCCTTATTCATTGAGTACGTAAAAAAATGCGAATCGGATCTTTTGCGCGCGCAGGCAGGAAGAAGAGCGGCGGGCATCGCATCCGAGGACGACGCGTTACTTGAAGAAATACAAAACAAAATTCTGAAGAACACGTAACGGAGGTTATTCTTATGATATACGCTGTATCAAATTTACACGGAAACAAAACGAAATTCGATCTTTTGCTCAAGCTCATAAACTTTTCCGAGGAGAAGGACATCATGTACGTTCTCGGAGACACTGTAGACTACGGTGTGGGCGGTATAGATCTTTTAATAGATATGAGTATGCGTCCGAACGTATACCACATACTCGGCGAGCACGAGGCTAAGGCATACTCTATGATATCCCGCTTCCTTGAGATATCCGAGAGTGGCAAGACCCCCGACGCAAGCTTTATTGCGGAGTTCCGCAACTGGACGTCAAACGAGGGAGGTATGCCGACGTTTGAGGCATTTCAGGCGCTTGACGCGGATATGCGCGAGGGTATTCTCGATTATTTTGCGGAGATGACTCCCTACGAGGAGGTAACTGCGGCGAAGAAGAGCTTTGTTCTCTGTCACGCGGGGATACGCGGCTTCTCTCCCGAGCGCTCGCTTGAGGATTACGACGAAGAGGATTTTTACACAGAGCCGCTTGATTTCTCAAGCGAGCATATAAAGGGCAAGGTGATCGTGGTAGGCCACAAGCCGACAACCGAGTTCAACAAGGGCGCGATATATCAGACGGCGTCCGCGATAAACATTGACTGTGCTTGCGCTTTTGACGGAAGGCTCGGATGCATTTGCCTTGACACGGGCAGGGAGTTTTACGTCTGATGAAAAGTGAAGGCTTAGTCACCCTCAAGATAGAAGAGGTAAACTCTTACGGCTGCGGAGTGGCTCACGGAAGCGACGGACGGGTGATGTTCGTAAACGGCGCCATCGGAGGCGACGTGATAACTGCGGCTGTGATAAAAAAAGAAAAAAGCTACTCGGTATGCAGGCTCATCTCGGTAGACGAGCCGTCGCCGTACCGAACCGACAAGCAGTTCTGCGGGGCGCCGAACGCTTGCGGCGGATGTACCTACCGTCATATGAGCTATTCCTACGAGCTTACGGTAAAGCGAGGAATGGTAGAGGATGCGATGCGACGCGCGGGGATAATTTCAAGCGTGAGCATTGCGGACACGGTTCCCACGGGCGGTGAGGACGGCGGATACCGAAACAAGGTGATATATCCCGTATGCGGTGTCAAGGGCGGTCTCAGATACGGCTACTACGCAACGGGAACGCACAAGGCGATACCCTATGCGGATTGCGCTCTTACGCATCCGATAATGTCACCGATAGCAAAGCGCGCGATAGCGCTTGCGGAGCGCTTCGGCGTTTCGGCGTACAATGAGGAAAGCGGAAAGGGTCTGCTTCGCGATCTCTATATGAGATGCAGTGAGACCTACGGAGAGGTGCTTGTCTGCTTCGTTATAAACGGCAAGGCACTTCCGTGCGAAAGTGAGATAGCTTCGCTTCTTTCTTCCGAGTTCCCATGCATTTCGGGAATACTTGTAAACGTAAACGAAAAGAAGACGAACGTTGTTCTCGGAAGAGAGTACCGTGTTCTTTTCGGAAAAGACTATATAAAGGACATGCTTCTCGGCAAGGAATTCATCATCCGCGCGCCTGCATTTTGGCAGGTAAACAGACGCGGTGCGGAGATACTTTATTCAAAGGGATTTGAGCTTGCGGGAATATCCGACGGTGACGTTATCGTCGATCTCTACTGCGGCATAGGGTCCATAGGTATTGCGGCATCCGACAGAGCATCCGCGATATACGGCATCGAGATAGTTGAGGATGCGGTCAAATGCGCAACCGAAAACGCGCAAATAAACGGCATACAAAGTGCGAGCTACATTTGTGCGGACGCGGCAGGGTCGGAGGCGGCTATACGTAAGGTATTTACAGAGCATCCGGACGCTCTCTGCATAGTCGACCCGCCTCGCAAGGGCTGCGGCAAGGAGCTGATGCTTCTTCTCGCAGAGCTCAACGTAAAAAAGGTACTCTACATCTCCTGCAATCCGTATTCTCTCGCTCAGGATATGTCGCATCTTCTCGCCAACGGCTACGAGCCGAGCGAGGTATTTCCCGTTGATATGTTCCCGAGGACAGGGCATGTTGAAACGATTGTTCTTTTAAGTAGGAAAAAGGTCAACGACCGTATAAACTTTGATATTAACATTGAAGCATTACCTGACCGTGTTTCCAAAACGGCGACATATGCAGAGATTAAAGCATATGTTTTGGAACATTATGGGTTAAAGGTTTCTTCTCTGTATATTGCCCAAATCAAAGATAAGCACGGTATCAAGGAAAGAGAAAACTACAACATTGGCGAGGGCAAGAGCAAAGAACTCATTTGCCCACCTGAAAAGGAAGAAGCAATTACCAATGCTCTTAAACACTTTAATATGATATAAGGTTTTATTTCTTATTGGTGTTATTATTTGCAGTACAGTATAGTCCAAAGCAAAAGAGGACAACTCAGGGCAGTACAACAACAACCCAAGATAACACCTTATAAGAAAACCCAAACCATTTTAGTTCTTTTCAGGACAAGAAAGAACAACATAAGACAGTATATCTTAATGCAATACAATATAAGAGCGGTAGCAGTCGCTACCGACCGCTACCGCTTGTTTATCGTTCTGTTGCCTTTCTTATGCCGATAGGTCTACCACCTTTGATTTCGATTTCAACGAAATCGCCGACATAAAGATTTTTGAGGTTTTCTTTTGTTGTTTCATTTACTTCGGCAATGGTGAAGCGATATTCTTCATCATCTACAGTAAATGTTATGTATTCGTTCGTGTCTAATGCATATTGAATGAAACCAGTGATTGTAAGACCTGTTTTCTTTAAGGCATTGATACGATTTTGTTCACAGACCTCTTGATAATGCTTACGGTCAGCATCAACAGATGCTTTCATCATTCCAAAGGTCATTACAATATCAGGTGCAACGGTTGGGTTTTCGATACCGTCAAAAGCATACTGACAAAAAGCGGTCATCAGGTTTTTGACCTGCTCAGGGGTTCCGCCATAAATTGCCCCCTTAAAGTTTTGGTAAAATATCGCCTGTTCAGGTTTTTTAGATTTTGCCATTATTTTATTTCTCCTTTGCTTATTTTATATTCCTTTTGTAAGGTCAATAAAAGTATGAGAGAATAAGGAGAAAAAGGAATTTTCCTCATAAGTTTTTTGCTTGATTGGAAATTTCGTATTTTTAGTATAATACAGTTCGATAAACTTGAATTTGGAGAGATAAAGGTATGCTAAATCTAGTTACTCAAATTGATGAAAATGCAATTAGCCGATTATTATCTGTGTATTCAGAATCTATGAATGAAATGAAAATACACTTTGCTAATGATGCTGAAATGTGTGGAGCATATGCATCCTTCTTGCGAGATTTTGTTAAAAATCCGAAGCAACTGATTCTCGTGGAAGCAACTGATGATGAATGGGTTAGTGCTCTGCGCGCGATAGAAACAATTGAAGGTCACTGGTTTTTAGAAGCTGTGGAAACGAAACCTGAAGAAAGAAAAAAAGGCTTTGGAAAAGATTTGCTAGACCATACAATTGACTATTTGATGAACATTGGAATGAGGGAATTGACTTGTACTATTTCAAAGAATAACTTTAAGTCACAAGCATTGCATGGAAAATGTGGTTTTATTCCGACAAATGAACCTTCCTTGAATTGTTGGGGCGAATTGGAGGAAGGGACTATTCTGTATCGTTTAGTTAAGTAAATTCCAATTT
>JAZSLE010000129.1:0-5344 GCA_045535215.1 Eubacteriales bacterium | reverse complement strand
AGATAAAGCAGTACTTTACACTTGTAATGCAAAATACTGCTTTATCGTAGATACGCCAAAGGGTCTCCGTTTTTTCTTATTGACAAAATCTTTTTACTGTGGTATAATAAGGCTACACGGAAATATGCTTATGACCGTTGTGCATTAAAATATAGGTGGAGAGATGCTGTGGAAAACGTAAACATTGTAGAGAACGGTGAAAGAAGATACATATTTTTTAAGGTGAGCTATAATTCATTCAGAGAGGTAAGCGGTTCTACTTCTCCCGAGGTGCTCGATAGGGAAGAAATGAAGGAATGCGAATGTGTTTTGTGCCTTCCCGCAAATTACAATGACGACGGAGAGGAAACACAGCTTATAATATCTTGCCACGGAGCAGGCTCGACCGTATGCGAAGCGGAAAATAAGATAGGCGGCGTCAAGTACGTTTCAAAGTGTATCGACGTCGGATATGCCGCGCTTGACGTTGCGGGTGCTCATCCGAACGGTTTGACTCTCGGATGTCCCGAGCATTTGTTTGCTCTTTACAAGGCGTATAAATATGCAACAAAGCACTACAACCTCTCAAAGTCGGTTCTTATCGCAGGAGCCTCAATGGGAGGACACGTTGCGATGAACTTTGCAAATATGTTTCCGTCTATCGTTATTTCGCCAGGGCTTATATATCCGAGACTCAATATAGACGGTGTTACTGTAGACGGTCATTACTGCATAGGCACGTGGGATAAGTATGCCGCAGGCGCAGACGGAAAGACCACACACGACCGCATAATTGAGTGGTATCATTTCCCGAAGGACGAATGGTACGAGAAGACTACTATAGGATTCAATCCGTACCGTACTCGCGCATTTATAGGCGCGGACGGAAAAAGAGTTGTTATTCCGCCCTGTCCCATAAAGATATGGCAGGGAACCGACGACAAAACGGTAGATCCCGTAATGGTTGGAGAGTATGTTGAGTCTATAAGACGCTCGGGCTCTTACGTGGAGTATCATCTCATAGAAGGTGCGGTACATAAAATTACCGAAACGATGACCGACGAGATGGTTATTTGGTTCAATAGATTTATTTAACGTGTCAATAAGTTTCGGAATATGCCGAAACCCCCGGAGATATCAGTATGAAAAGACTTGAAGAATGTTTAAAGAATGAAAACGGACGTTATATGCTTCCGTTCCTTTGGCTTCACGGTGAGTCGCATGAGGCGCTCTACGAGGAGATACTCGCGATAAAGAATAGTGGAATCGAGGAATTTTGTGCGGAGAGCAGGCCTTATGAAAACTTCTGTGAGGAGCAATGGTGGATCGATTTCGGATTCATTCTTGAAAGCGCCCGCAAACTCGGTATGAAGGTTTGGCTTCTTGACGATAAGAAATTCCCCACAGGATATGCCAACGGATATCTTTCCGATCCTTCTCGCGTGCATTTGAAAAAGAAGAATATACGTGAGAGACAAAGCGACGTTGTCGGACCGTTGAAAAAGGCAAGGATCAACGTCTGTGGATGGCTGTCCGAAGATGAAGAGCTGGTCGGTGTTGTGGCGTACAAGCACAACGACGGCGACGAGGGACTTGATTTCGACACCGCAGTCGATCTTCTTCCGTTTATGGATGACGGAACTGTGTATTGGGACATTCCGGACGGAGTATGGAGAGTATGCGTTTCTATCCTTACGGGAACTAACGTAGACCCTAAAAAGAGACATCACTACTATATAGATATGCTTCAGCCGGAATCGTGTAAGGCTATGATAGAGGCGGTATATGAGCCGCATTATAAACATTTTGGTGAATATTTCGGAAATACCTTCGTCGGATTCTTCTCGGATGAGCCGGGATTCTTAAACAAAAGCGGAACGTACGGAAATAAGCTCGGAATAATGTATGAGCAATATCCTTGGAGGAGCGATCTTCCCGAGATGATAGCAAAAAGCTCGGGACTTGACGTGGAAGCGGCACGACTTGCTATCCCTTCTCTTTGGGAGGACGTCGGCGGTGTAAAGCATACCTTCAGAATGCACTATATGGAGGTAATAACAAAGCTTTACCGCGAGAATTTCTCCATGGTGCTCGGAGATTGGTGCAGAGCACACGGCGTTATGTATATAGGCCACGTGATAGAGGATATGGGCGCGAATATGCGACTTGCATACGGAAGCGGTCACTTCTTCAGAGCGCTTGACGGTCAGGATATGGCGGGAATAGATATAGTCCTTCAACAGGATGTTCCCGGAATATACGAATGCATTCACAGAGCACCTATTGCCGACGGCGGAATAGCGGATCCCGCATTCTTCAGATACACTCTCCCGAAGCTCGCGGCATCTCATTCCCATATCCAACCGCTGAAAAAGGGAAGAGCAATGTGCGAGATATTCGGCGCATTCGGTTGGGCTGAGGGACTTCCCTTTATGAAGGGACTTGCCGACGTTATGATAGCAAGCGGTGTAAACCATTTCGTACCTCACGCCTTCTCTCCGAAAAGAGAAGATCCCGATTGCCCTCCGCACTTTTATAACGGGGGAAGGAACGTACAGTATCCGCTCTTTAAGGAGCTTATCGCGTATATGAACCGAAGCGTGCACGTGCTTTACGGTGGAGATCATATTTCGGACGTTGCCGTGTTTTATAACGCAGAGGGAGAATGGAGTGCGGGCAAAAACACCGTATTTCATTCTATATGCAAGGATCTTACGGCAAAGCAGATAGACTACGATATAATCCCGTTCGATTATATTGAAGGCGCAGACGTTGAAAACGGAGCGCTTAAGATAAACCGCGAGACCTATAAGGCTCTTATAATATCCGAGAGTGAGCTGCTTCCGTACGATAGACTTAAGTGCTTTTCGGAGCTCTCAAGAAAGGGAGTTTCCGTAATATTTACCGATAGCCTCCCGCGCGCGTCTGTAGAGGGTATTGATATCTCGGATCTTTTGGCTGACTTCGTCGCGATTCCGCAGGCAATATTGCCCGATTATTTGTACGAGCTTGATATCCCGGATATAAAGTGCCTTGGAAACGGTACTAACGCACTGCGTGCGTATCACGTTGTGAACGGCGGTAAGGACGTATATCTTTTCTCAAACGAGGCGGTACGTAAGGATATTGACTTTAAGGTGAGATTCAGACGTAGCGGCAACGTAACCGTCTACGACCCGTGGTGTAATAGATGCTTTGCGGCCAAATGCGAGGAAAACGAGCTTCGCCTTGTGCTTGAAAAGGGAAATATGCTGTTTGCTATATTTGATGACGAGGCGAAAAACGGTCTTCCCGCATATTCATTTGAGGCGGAGCGTCTCATCTTGGATATGCACTTTGACGTGTACGTAAGGCCCGAGGGCGAGGAGGAATTTTCGCTTATAGCAAAGGACGCAGAGCCATTTGATATATCGGCACCCGGAGGTGATACCCGCTTCAGCGGAGAGATAATGTATATCTCTCATCTTGCAGGAGTCGACGGCTTTGACGCTATAGACCTCGGAGACGTAGGAGAAACCGCGGAGCTCTGGATCAACGGAAAATACGTCGGAGCAAGAATAAATGCACCGTATAAGTTTTCTATCAAGGGCCTTCTTACCGACGGACCAAACGAGCTGAAGGTCATAGTCAGAGCGAATCCGGGACATAAGAGAAGAGATAGTTTCTCAAGATTTATCTGGATGCCGCCCAGCGGAATTACCGGAGATATCGCTCTTTGTCGATATGAAACCGCAGGTAAGTGCTGACTTTGGGCTTGTAAGAGAGAAAAAACGTTAAAAATTTTACATATAATGCAGGGGTCTATTGATTTTTGCAAAAAAAGATGTTATAATATAATTGTTACAAGCTTTAGAACCGAATAAATTGAAAAGAGGAATATAAAATGCCATCAAAAAACACCTTTAAGATAAGGACAAAATCAAGAAACCTTTACCTCAGAGTTTCAAAGGGACATTTTGCTACCGGACATAGCCATATCAACTACTATATAGACGTTACTTCTCAGAAGACACGTCTTTCCGAGGCGTCTGCAGTGGCAAAGGAATTGGTTTCTTACTATACGACCAATACTATAATCGATACTATTCTCTGCCTTGACGGTACCCAGGTAATAGGTACCTGCCTCGGAGAAGAGCTTACCAACGGAAACTTTATAAATCTCAATGCGCACCAGACGATATACGTCGTTACCCCTGAGCATATCGCGGGAAGCCAGCTCATTTTCAGAGATAATATAGTTCCTATGATCGAAAGAAAGAACGTTCTCGTCCTTGCGGCATCGGTAACCACCGGTTATACCGCAAAGGCGGCCATCGACGCGATAAAATACTACGACGGAACCGTCGTGGGCGTGTGTGCTATATTCGCAACTGTCGATGAATGCGCGGGATATCCCGTAAGAGCGATATTCGATCCTACCGACCTTACCGACTATGCGAGCTACCCGTCTCACGAGTGTCCTATGTGTAAGCAGGGCATCAAGATAGACGCGCTTGTAAACAGCTACGGCTACTCCAAACTTTGACGTATGGAAAGCATTCTCCGTACACCTCGTTTTAGAACGTGCGGAGAATGTTTTTTATGTTTGCTTTTTTGAAAATTATTTTGCCTATTTTATAAAACAACTTGACAATTGATGCCTTGTGTGATATAATTATAGTATCGAATTTTATATAAGGAGCTGCAAAATGAAGAAATTTTTCGGTGAATTCAAAAAGTTTATTACTCGCGGTAATGTTCTTGACATGGCTGTCGGTGTTATCGTAGGTAGCGCATTTACTGCTATAGTAACTGCAATGAGCAACAACATTCTTAAGCCGATCATAAACTGGGTATTGGCATCTATTTTCGGTGCTGACTCTCTCAGTGAGGTGTTTACATTTCTCAAGACCGTAGTTGGTGAGGGTGGAGAGATAGACCTTGCACAGTCTATTTACATAGATTGGGGAACGTTTATCAACGCTATTATCAACTTCCTTCTTACCGCATTCGTATTGTTCTGCATCGTTAAGATGTTCAACGGACTTAAGGAAGGCAACCAGAAGCTCGCTGAAAACGGACTTTCCGCTGAAGATAAGGCAGAACTCAAGAAGCGCAAGATAAAGCTTCGCAACAAGGAAGCTGTACAGGCATATCTTGACGAGAAGGCTGCTAAAGCTGAGGAAGAGAAGAAGGCTGCTGAGGAGAAGGCAAGACTTGAGAGAGAAGCTAATCCCACAACAGAGGAGCTTCTCAAGCAGATCCGCGATTTGCTTCAGAATAAGTAATTATCAAAGAAGAACGGAGATTTAAGTCGGATCGTAGCCATGTCGTTCTGTGAGCCAAGGAGTTGTAGTTAACACTTGTCTTCCTAAGACCGCTTTGG
>JAZSLE010000074.1:0-6403 GCA_045535215.1 Eubacteriales bacterium | reverse complement strand
TTAGGTTTCTATTGGTCTCGGAAAGCTGCTTGAATATATTGTCCGAAACTCTTACGTCAACTCTGTAATCACTGGAAGCGACCCAGAGACGAACGAGGTCTGCGCCGTACTTGGAAATGACCTCTTCGGGAGCGATGGAGTTGCCGAGAGACTTGTGCATTGCCTTACCTTCTCCGTCAACCACCCAACCGTGTGTAAGAACAGACTTGAAGGGTGCGCCCTCTCCCTTTGCGGCTACCGCAGTAAGGAGTGAGGACTGGAACCAACCTCTGTACTGGTCTGCGCCCTCAAGGTAGAGGTCTGCGGGCCATCTGAGCTCGTCTCTTGTCTCAAGCACGCCGAAGTGTGTTGAGCCGGAGTCGAACCAGCAGTCGAGAGTATCCGTCTCGGAAATGAGGTGCTTGCTTCCACAGTGCGGGCATACGCAATACTCACCGAGAAGCTCTTCAGGGCTCTTCTCGTACCAAACGTTGGAGCCGTACTCTCCGAACATCTCGGAAACCTTCTCTATCGTGTTGTCATTGCATACGACTTTCTTACAGTCTGCGCACTCAAACACGGGAATGGGGAGACTTTAATGACGCTGACGGGAGATACACCAATCGGATCTCTCCTTGACCATCTGTACGATTCTTTCTCCGCCCCATGCGGGAAGCCATTCAACGTTTTCGCAAGCCTTTACAGCCTCTTCCTTGAATGCCTCTACCGAGCAGAACCACTGAGGTGTTGCTCTGAATATGATAGGATGCTTACATCTCCAGCAGTGAGGATACGAGTGATCGAACTCCTCACTTGCAAGAAGTGCTCCGCTCTCCTTGAGATTCTCAAGTATAGCGACGTTGGACTTCTCGTAGTACATACCTGCGAAGGGTCCTGCCTCCTCGGTCTGATATCCCTTATCGTCAACGGGAACAAGAATATCAAGCTTATACTTACGACCTGTTATATAGTCGTCGGCACCGAAGCCGGGAGCTGTATGAACACAGCCTGTACCGCTGTCCATAGTTACGTAGTCTGCGTTTACTATGAGGCTTTCACGATCGAGGAAGGGATGATATGCGGTCATATATTCAAGGTCGCGTCCCTTGAGGGTAGCTACCTTTTCGTAGGAATCTATACCTGCCATGAGCATCGTCTTGGATGCGAGTGCTTCTGCGGTGATAAAGTAGTTTCCGTCTGCAAGCACTACAGAGTAATCCTCTACGGGGTTTACAGCTATAGCAACGTTACCGGGAAGAGTCCAGGTCGTGGTTGTCCAAATAACGAAATACGTCTTCTTGAGGTCGCAGGTGTCTGCAAGGAGGCCCTTGTCATCCTTTATAAGGAACTTAACGTAGATGGAGGTACACTTATCGTCTGCGTACTCTATCTCAGCCTCTGCAAGCGCTGTCTCGTCGTGAGGGCACCAATATACGGGCTTAAGTCCCTTGTAGATATATCCTTTACGGAACATATCTCCGAATACTTTTACCTCTCTTGCCTCAAACTTGGGATCCATAGCGAGATAAGGATTCTGCCAATCTCCGCTGACGCCGAGTCTTATGAACTGATTTCTCTGTATATCTACAAAATTCTGCGCAAAGTCGTGGCAAGCGTTACGGAATTCGGTAATGGACATCTTCTTTCTGTCGAGCTTGTTCTTCTTTATAATTGCGCTTTCTATAGGCATACCGTGGTTATCCCAGCCGGGAACGTAAGGAGCCGCGAAGCCGAGCATTCCCTTTGACTTCACGATAAAGTCCTTAAGTATCTTATTCATTGCGGTTCCCATGTGGATGTTTCCGTTGGAGAACGGAGGTCCGTCATGAAGAACGAACAGCGGCTTACCCTTTGAATTTTCGGTAAGCTTTGAGTAAAGGTCTATTGATTTCCAATACTCTATCATCTTGGGCTCACGCTGAGGAAGGTTTGCGCGCATATCAAAGCTTGTGCGCGGAAGGTTCAGCGTGCTTGTATAATCCTTTGCCATGTTAAAATCTCCTTGAAACGTATTACTGTTGTTATATAATTCAGGTATCGCAAGCGGTACTCAAATTTACTTTTTTACTTTCCGATGCGCTTGCTCTTTATCTTTGCAAGCGAATCCCTTATGCTCTTTATTCCGCCCTTGGGCAACGAGGGGGCGACCGGCTCACTTTCCGCCACGGACTGCATGGGCTCTGCGGGAGCAGGCTCCTCGACAGCAGTCTCTCCTTCAATCCGCTCCTCTGCTTTTTCCTGAGCATCCCCTACAGTCTCCTGCTCCGGCTCTTCCCGTACCGTCTCGGGCTCCTCAAAAACAATCTTCTCGGGCGCGGGCGTCGGCTCCTCTGCAGACACCTCTGCAGGCTCCTCGGGAGCTTCCTCGGTCACGGCATCCGTATCTTCGGAGAAGAATTTCAATATCATCTGAGAGAAATCGTCGTCGGTCTCTACGGTATTGATTTCGGTTGCGGCAGTCTCCGCATCCTCGCTGAGCATATTTTTAAGCTTTTGCGTTATGTCGTCGTCGGGCGTATTTTCAACGAGTATCGGTTCGGGCGCAGGAATATCCTCGAGCTCATCATCAGTAAGCACTGTAGAATTAGCGGAAGGCATATCAAGCGATCCCGAGAGCATCTCCGCGCACTCGTTTCTTGAGTTGATATACTTTTCCATGGATGCGGACACGTCGGAGCACACCCCGCACGCACTGTCTATAATACCTTTTATTCTGTCAAGCGCTTCCTTAGCAACCGAAAGATCGGACATAACGCCGTCGATGTCGTCAAGTCCCTCGTCAGAGATAGTGTTATCGGAATAGAAGCTCTTCAAAACGTTGTTTTCTCTTTCAAGCGAGCTTATTCTTTTGCGAAGTCCTTCGTTGCTTTTTTCAAGGTCCTCACTCATATTGAGCAGGGCATCCACCATTTCAAGAACCTCATCCGAGCAAAGCTCTATAAATCCGCCGTAGCGCTCCTCAAATTTTTCTCTTATAGACATATGCACACATCCTTTCGGAAAATTCTTTTACCGGGCGCATTCACGCCCGGTAGTATGATGTTACGCATCAAATGAACACGTTCACCGTCGCAAGCAATATCACCGTGATCATAAACGAAAAATCCAACGGAGTATCCTGCAGGATGTTGAATCTCTCCATAAATGCTCTCACGGGAATTATGAACGGCTCGGTGACGAAATAAATGAAATCTATAAATCTGTTCTCGGATTCAAAAAAGAACAGAGAGATAAGCGATCTGATCAGCATCGCGAGAAGCACGGCGCTTATGAGCGTGCTTACGAATGATGCGACCACATATATCAAAACATCCAATTCCGATATCCTTTCACCAGTCGTTACGACAAAGGCTTATCAGTTCTCTTCCTCTGCCTCGCCGTCCTCGGAAAGCTGAACGAGGTTCTTCGGATAAAGGAGCCATACCTGATCGGAAATGCTTACTATCTCTGCATGTATAGCGAATACTACACCTGCGAGGAATGTCATAATATTCTTTATCTCTTCATCGCTCTCTACGCTCTCGAGGTTCATGGATACTATATATCCCTCAATGAGCTTGGAAGCAATGCTTCTTGCGTCCGCATACGTCTTCGGCTTCATTATTCTTACCTTTGTTACCGCATTGCCTGCAGCTGTCTGCTGGGGCTTTTTGCGTGCGGGAGCCTGTGCGGGCTGTGAATCGAAGCCGTTGTAGCTCTCGTCCGCCTTATAGGGTACTGTATTCTCCTCGTACTCCTCGCCGAAAACGTCGGTAACGTCTCCGTAAAGGTTGTCTGCGGGAGCCTGCTGCTGTGTCTGCTGCTTTGCCTTCTGATCCTTAAAGAATCCCATATTCAATGCTGCCATTTTTTAATCCTCCACGATCTTTATATTTTTATTATTCTTGATTTATGTCGGTTACCCGAAACGGCGTGCGCCGTCAGTGACTGAATATATCTCTGCCTATGCGGACGCAAGTGCTTCCGCATTCTATCGCGGGAGCAAGGCTGCCGCTCATTCCCATCGATATAAAGGGCTTATCCGTTTTCTTAAAGGTCTCTCTCCAAACCGCGAAAAAGGCTTTCTGCGCCCTTGTGAAATATTCCTTGTATTCCTCTTTCGTACATCCTGCGGGAGCCATCGTCATAAAGCCCTTCACGTTTATATGACGGTATCCCGTAAGTGCCTCTGCGAATGAGTCAAGCTCACTCGGAGATACGCCTCCCTTATCCGGCTCATCCGCTATGTTGACCTCTATCAATGCATCAAGCACGATATCCTTTGCCGCGCATCTTTTCTCTATCTCATCTGCAAGCGAGAGAGAGTCGAGAGAGTGGAGCAGGAATATCTTATCGTACACGTATTTCACCTTGTTCTTTTGAAGAGTACCGATGAAATGGTATCTGAGGTCTTCTCTGTTCGTGTTCTCGTAATGCTCAAGCATGGTATTCACTCTGTTCTCTCCAACGTCGTGTATCCCGAGGCTTTCGCTTATATAATTTATCTCCTCCGAGGAAGCATACTTCACTGCGGCAAGAAGAAGTATATCGTCTGCATTTCGTTTGCAGCTAACCGCCGCATCAGCTATTCTTTCTCGCACCGAAGCAACGTTTGTATCCAAATAATCGAAATTTGCCAACACTGTCACCCTTGTATTTTTCCGTGGTAAAGTCGGTTGCCCTCTATTATCACAAGCTCATTTTCCTCAAGATAACCGTACTCGTCCATAACGCTGTCCTCATAGGCGTTTATCACGGTATCGCCGAAAGGGTCCTTCACGAGGAATCTGCCGTCATAGATATCGTTTTTGTCCGAGAATGAGGCGTACGGTCCTCCGGGATATATACCCGTATGGATGGAATCCTCATGCAGAGAGCCGTATATTCTGCCTGCGGTCTTTCCCGCCTCGCTCTCCTTCATATACGTGTCGTAGGACTTAACGAAAACGTAAGCCTCTCCGCTCTTGATTATCTCGACCTTTCGGAAGAGCACGACACCGCCCGACATAACGTACACCCCGTTAACTCCGTTGCGGTCGCTTCTGAGCGCGGAGAACGGTATTCTGTATCCGTCGAATTCATCCACAACGACCGAGACTCTAAAGGCTCTTGAAAACTCCGTTCCGCTCGGTATGGTTGAAAGTGAGAAGACGAGAACGGACGACTTCATATCCTCCGACTGTCTTACGTCCTCAAGGTATGCGGTAAGCTCGCGATCTGTATTCTCTGCAGAAAGCTGATATTCTCTGCCCTTCGTATAACGCTTTGCATCGTTTACGTCGGTAGGAATAAGGATATACCATTCCGCATATTTCGTAGCGGTACCGACCTTATGAACTACGCTTTCATCCGCGTTATACGTACTTATCGCGGAAATGATATCGTCTGCACTTCCGTTCTTTGCAAGTGCGGAATTGAATACGTCGCCGTAGTTATCGCCGCCCGCGAAAACGTATCCCGTAAACGGGGCCTTGAAAGTCTGCTCGGGAGCACCGAGCTTTGTCTCAAGCTCGGATATGCTTTTTTCGTTTTCAGCGATTCTTGCTTTTATCGCGTCTTTATCAAATACAAAATCCTTTGCGCTCTGCGCTATAAAGAGGCTGTCGGCCGCACTGCCAACGTCAAGCTCTCCCGAAGAAAGCTTATCCATAAGCTCGCGATAAAACTGATCTGCACTGCTTTCGCTGCTATCAAGAGTAGCGTGCTCCCTGGCAAGCTCCAAAAGGGCATTCTCTCTTCTGAGCGTCTCCATCCTGTCAATAGTTTCCCTTTTGACGTGTGAATACGCATAGATGCACTCGTCTCCCGAAATGAACCTCGATCCGCTTTTCTTCGGCATCATGATACAGAGATCGCTCTCTCCGATGCTCGCCTCATCGCGGGCAACGTACGCCACGTAATCGGTCGCAAGACGCAACTCGCTTTCGGTAGCTCTTACGGTTACGACGTCGGAATTCATTAGGTTATACATATGATATCCGACGAATGCAAGCACGGCGATCAGACAAGCCGCATAAAACAGAGCAAGCCACACGCGTTTTGTTCTGTTTTTCTCCATTTGAACAGCTTCCTTTCCGCTATCGCCTTATTTATGATATTATATCATATAATTATCACTTAAAAAAGACGTCCGCGCAAAAATTAACAAAAAATTCAAAATCGCCGCTGCTCATATCCAGCCTTGCGACGTCCTTATAACGAGAAAACCACGTAACCTGGCGCTTTGCGTATCTTCTCGTTGCCTTTTTCAACTCGTCCGCGACCTCCTTGAGCGTCACCTTTTTCTCTATATACGGTACAAGTTCCTTATAGCCTATCGCCTTTGCCGCGGTCGTATCCGCAGAAAGTATACCGTCGTTATAGAGAGACAGCGTTTCCTCAAGCAAGCCCGCATCAAGCATAGCGTCCACACGCTTGTCTATTCTATCGTAGAGCACCGACCTGT
>JAZSLE010000237.1:0-5274 GCA_045535215.1 Eubacteriales bacterium | reverse complement strand
TATTGCGCAGAATATGGCTGTCCATACGGTAGCGTCGCTTTCGTTTACTGTAAGCATCGGGTCGGTTATCGTTACACCGGGAATATCATATACTATAGTGTTTCGAGGGCACATATAAGATATTGCGGAAAGGAAGTACTTGAAGTTTCCTCCGCTTACGTAGTAGTTTACGTCATCCGAGATCATGTAGTTTGTTCCGATCCACGCAAGCTTTCCTTTGCCCTCTGCAATTACTCCGAGATTGAAGGGTCCGTCCTCACTCTCCTCCGTCTTTGTGGATTCGGTGGCCGTGCTCTTTACGGTATAGGATTTGCTGCTTGTAGTGAAAAGGGGTGTTGCGGTTATACCGTCCTTAGTTTCAACGGTTATAGGGTGAGCGTACGGCATAAGCGCGAAAGTGTTTTCGGAAAGCGAGGACGTAAGCGAGTGACTTCCTATAGTGGGGATAACGTAGTGAGGTGCCTGGAAATATCTTCCCGTGTCGCCCTCCATTACGAGATTATTCTTCATACCGAGACCGTAATGCGAAGCTACCTTGAGGAGATTTGTAAACGTGTCGGTTTTGTATGCGGTAGTTATTATGAACACGCTTCCGCCCTTATCGAGATAGTCGATAAGCTTTTGTGCATCCGCTTCATTGATGTCGCTTGTGGGCGTATTTATGACAACCGCCGCAGCGTCCTCGGGTACCTCCTCATGCGAGAGAAGCGAGATGTCCTTGAGAGTGTAGTTCAACTCATCAAGCTGACCTGCAAGTGAGCTCGGGAAAGCAGACTCAGAGTGACCGGTAAGGTTATAAATCACCGGCAAAACGTCGGTGGATACGTAGTCGACCGCGGAGGTTATAAGCGATTCTCCGTTAAAGGTGTATACGTACTGACCGTAATAGTAATACGCGTAGTAGTCAAGGACGTACAATTCTTTATAATCAATGATCCTGAAGCGCTTTTCACTTTCCACGATAAGAGAAAAGTCGGAAAGCTCATCTTCGGTGTAGTCCTTTATAAAGTGAGGACTGTCTACGGGGTCAATTACCTCAATCTGTATTCTGTTCGTTTCGGATGCGTAACGGTCGATAAATACGCGAAGATCCTCGGCTTCGGTTCCGTTAGGACAGATGAAGTATATCTTTACGTCCTCATTGAGTCTATGAAGGGCCTTCTGAGTTTCTTCTGAAATTGAGTACATATTGCTTGTACTCGTGTCTATAAGAGTGTATTTAGTGGGTATTACCGCAACTATCATGTTGACAACAACGATCGCAGCCAGAGCTATAAGGGCAATCACTATCGTATATAAGCCCATTTTAGTGGTTCTTTTGAAATTCATATCCGACTCCCCCTTCCTTAGTTCCAACGCTTTTTCTCAAAAGAAAGCATAGTAAGAAATACGAAGAAAACGATAACGGAAATATAGTACACTATAGCAGTGACGTCAAATATTCCCATTACGAAGTTATACAAGCGGTCAAATACCGCAAGATAGCTTACGAGAGAAGGGAAGAGGCCCTTGAAGCTGTTCTTTGTGAAGAGGTATACAATGAATGTGGGTATAATGCCTGCCGCAGCAGTGATTATTCCGAGAAAATAGCTCTTCGAAAGAACATATACTATGACGCCGATAACGGCGAAGAGACCGAAGAAGCAGAACAAGGATCCAAGTGCCGTATTGGGAAGCACGGATACTGCACTGTTGAGCATATAGAGAAGGAGTATCGCAGTAAAGCTTATTACCGCGGACGTAACCATGTTTTCGGTTAGTGAGGAAACAAACATACCTATAGCGGCAAGTGCGGAACCGAGCAGGAAGAGACCGAGAAGCGATGTGTACGCAAGAGTCATATCGATCTCTCCGAAAATAGAAAGTATAAGAGGATAGAATCCGATTATAGCGATTGTAAGTCCGATTATAGTTACCATGGAAAGATATTTTCCTATGATTATGGAGCTTGTCTTTATCGGTAGCGAATAAAGAAGTTTGTCTGTCTTCTGCGTTTGCTCGTCCGCTACTGATTTCATCGTAAGAACGGGTATCGCGAGAAGGAAGACGATAGACGTGTTGCTTATTACGTATTCAAAGCTTGCAGACGCGGTATGGAGGTTGATCATAGACGTGAATATTCCCGCGAACAAAAGCAGAAATGCGATGAAAAGCCATCCAATCACGCTGAAAAAATAGGATTTGAGCTCTCTTTTGTATATAGCTATCATTCTTCTTCGTCCTCCTCTTCGTCGTATTCGTCTTCATCGCCGTAGTCCTCGTCATCCTCATCCTCGTCGTCATCGTCATAATTAACGGGGTCTTCGGTAAGACGGAGGAATATATCCTCAAGCGTGGTCGCAAGGCGTTTAAGCTCAAGCACCTTTACTCCGCAGGAGAGAAGAAGATCAAAGAGCTTTTCTCTGAGATCCTCGCCGCTTGCGGTGTGCACTGTTATCTTGTATCCCTCGCTTACGGTGTCGCACTCGGGTTCACTACCGGTAAGGTCAAAGATCTTTGCAAGAACGTCGGAAATATTACTCGCAGGTGCAGTTGTCACCATCTCGTATCCCGAAAGCTCCGAGTAACCGCCGACAAGCTTTGAAAGCGAGTCGTTTGCAACGATCTTTCCGTGGGATATTATGATTATGTGATCGCAAACAGAGGATATCTCGGACAAAATATGGCTACTGAGGATAACCGTCTTTATTTCTCCGAGCTTTTTAATAAGTCGGCGGATCTCGATTATCTGCTTCGGGTCAAGTCCGACAGTAGGCTCGTCAAGGATTATAACGTCCGGATCGCCAAGCATAGCCTGCGCTATACCGACTCTCTGCTTGTAACCCTTCGAAAGATTTTTTATAAGTCTGTCCGAATGCTCCTCAAGCCCGGTTATGTCTATTACCTCCCTCACCTGCGGGTAACGCATATTGTGAGGAATTGATTTTGCTTCCGCTACGAACATAAGATATTCGTACGGTGTCATATCCTGATAAAGAGGAGGATTTTCGGGGAGATATCCGATGTGTCTTTTTGCAAGATTGGGCTCGTCAAAGATGTCGTAGCCACCGATAACTACGGTGCCTTCGGTTGCCGAGAGACAACCTGTGATTATATTCATAGTAGTCGATTTACCTGCGCCGTTGGGACCGAGAAAACCGTATACGTTTCCTTTTTCAATGTTGAAGGAGATGTTGTCTACGGCAAGATGAGAGCCGTATTTTTTAGTGATTCCTTTTACTTCTATCAAGGCATTTCTTCCTTTCGTAAATTAAAATTGTTAAGAATTATTATACCACAAAATTACAGTATGTCAATATAGACGAAGTAATAAGTTTGTAAATTGATTTTTATCAAACTCTTGACAATCAATTGATAAAATGATATAATAATGTGCGCGCTTGGGGTTTTACGAACGCTTGTAATACATCAAATACGAGGTAGTACATTGGAATTAAGACACGATACCCAAACCGTTTGATAGGTGCGTACAGCACGTGCTTGCTGCGGGCGAAAACGTCGACTACTGCGTCGCTCATTGTGCTCATATAGTGATTTCCGATCCGAATAAAAAGTAAGTTCTTTACCCGACTTAAAGAATCCGTCATTGAAGAGGGAAACAAAATTGTATTCAACGACACCTACGTTTTACATCTTACAAAAGCTGTTTTGAATTCAAAAATATGATTTATTGAAAGGATGATACCATGAGTTGGAACGATAAAAGCAGAATAATTCTTGCGGGGCACAGAGGTGACAAAGAGTTTTGTCCCGAGAACACAATTCCCGCATTTGAAAGAGCAATAAAGATAGGATGCAACGCTATAGAGACGGATATCCATCAGACAAAGGACGGATATATGATAATTATGCACGATCATGACGTTGACCGCACCACGGACGGCACCGGACGTATATGCGATAAGACTCTTGAGGAGATCAGGGCACTTGACGCTGGAATAAAGTTCAGTGAAAATTTCAAGGGAACGAAGGTCCCGCTTCTTGATGAGTTCCTTGATCTCGTTGCGCCCTATGAGGATATTTTGCTCAATCTTGAATTGAAGGACTATCCCTACGTCGAGGGCGACGAGATATCGTTTTCGTCTGTTGATAAGGTCATAGAGGCGGTCGAAAAGCGTGGTCTGAAGGAGAGGGTAATGATAAACAGCTTCTCGGGTCAGGTTATAGAATACTGCCATGAGAAGTATCCCGACTATCCTCTTCACGGATTTTTCCCGATATACAGAATGAAGATGCTTAAATACGATCCGTATGAATATCTGACGTACGTTTGCCTGTTTTCAGCAGACCTTGTAAACGGAGAACGTGTTCCGGCGGCTGACGTTCTATCTCCGAAAAAGGATTTCGATTATATTTCAAACCGCGGATGCCTTACTTGCGTCTGCTTTCCGAAGGACAACGAGGAGCTTATGAGAAGGGCACTTGAAAACGGCGTTACGATGTTCACTTCAAACAATCCCGAAACGGCAATTGAAATTTTGAAGAAAATTTCCGCCGAATAATAACTTAAAAGATCAAAAAAGTATTGACATTTTGCAATTTCTGTGATATAATATTGCATATTTTTCATTAAGCGAGGTATCATTATGAATAAAAAGCGTGTCGGCGTTGTAGGCGCTACAGGTATGGTAGGACAGAGATTTCTTACTCTCCTTGAGAACCACCCCTATTTTGAGGTAACCGCTCTTGCGGCATCTCCCAGAAGTGCGGGAAAGATGTATAAAGAGGCTATAGGAAGCCGCTGGAAGCTTAAGGCTTCTATGCCTGAGAAGTATGCCGATATGGTAATAATAGACGCTGCGGATACAAATAAAATGGCAGAGCTTTGCGATTTCGTATTCTGTGCTGTTGATATGAAGAAGGATGAGATAAAGGCTCTCGAAGAAAAGTACGCAAAGGCTGAAATTCCCGTTGTTTCAAACAACTCCGCAAACAGATGGACAGAGGACGTTCCTATGGTCATCCCCGAGATAAACGACTCTCATCTTGAGGTGATTGCCGCTCAGAGAAGAAGACTCGGAACAAAGAAGGGATTTATCGCAGTTAAGCCCAACTGCTCTATCCAGTCTTACGTTCCCATGCTTACACCTCTTCTCAAGTATGGCCCCACAGAGATCGTTGCTACCACGTATCAGGCTATAAGCGGTGCGGGTAAGACGTTTAACGAATGGCCCGAAATGATAGACAATATCATTCCGTATATTGGCGGTGAAGAAGAAAAGAGCGAACAAGAACCCTTGAAAATTTGGGGTTCAATCGAAGGCGATGAAATTG